>DLWR01000193.1 GCA_003444795.1 Cryomorphaceae bacterium | reverse complement strand
GCCGTAAAGGCCGCGGTCAGGCCAGCCACCATGGACGTATACTTGGCGCTCAACACCCCGCAAACCGTGATAGGAATGGTCACGGTATCCGAAGAGCCGCATGAATTGGTGACAATCAGGGTGACCAAATAGGTGCCCGGTGAGGTGTAGGTATGTGTTTTACTGCTGCCCGTTCCGCCCGTACCATCGCCAAAGTCCCAACTGTAGTTGTTTCCAGAGGTAGAACCTTGCGCAGAGAAGATCCGGGTAAGTACCAATCCGGTGTAATTGAAGTTTGCCGTCACTGCAGGACATGGGAGCGTTGTGAAGGTCAATGGCCCCTTCCAACCGGACACCAAACCGGGACCGCAACTGTCCCGCACGTACACATCGTAGGAGGTGCTGGAGGTCAAGGCGGTGAGCACGGTAGGGGAGGTCGCGTTCGGGTTGGTTAGGGTGCTAAAGCCTGGCGTAAATCCAGTTGCTCCTATTGCGAGTTGCGAGTAACCGCTCAACGTCGAGAAACTTACCGTGGCCCCCGTTGGGGTGATACTTGCCACGCTCAGCGTGGTAGGGGTGACGCAGGTGGGAGGAGGAGCGGCATCTACAGAGATATTGTCCAAGCCCATCATGGCCCACCATCCGCTGCTGCGCGATGCCGAGAAGCGGAAGCGAACGGTGTCGTTTCGGTAGGTATAGAGGTTGACGATGTTTTCGGTCCAAGGGGAGGACTTGGCCGTTTGGTCGCCCGGATAAACCGTGGTGAGGTTAACCCAACCACCTCCGTCGTTGATTTCTACCGCCATGCTGCCAATATTGGAACCATAGAGGTGCGTCCAGAAATAGATAGCCGGGGTATCGATAGCCGTTAAATCAATCCAGGGAGTCGTGACACGCGTAATCAATGGAGTCAGAGCGTTCACGTTCGTGTAGAGGTACTTTCCACTGCCGCCTGCCCCACTGTTGGGACCGGTGTTAGGCCAAGTGGTTGCACCTGATCTAGGTGTCCAGTAGTAGCCCGTGGTATCGGAACGGTTCCAGCAAAGTCCTATGTCGCCCGGATCGTTCCATACGCCCGAACTCTGCACCCAATCCGTCCCACTGAAATCTTCAGACCACGGAGCCTTCACTTGCGTACACAAGGTAGTCGCCCCAATGGGGCCCACCCATTGGCTGGTACCACTCACCCCACAGGTATCCCGAACATAGAAACTGTAGGAAGTAGAACCATTCAAGCCCGTCACTGTAAAGGGGTTGGTGGCCGCCGTGACGACCGTGCCGTTTCCGGGTGTGAAACCAGGGCTGCCGTATTCCACCTGCCAGGGAGAAACCCCGGTCGAGGACCAGGACAAGGTCACGGTAGACGCGGTCTTACCAGTAACCGCGAGGCCGGATGGTTTGGGACAGGAAGGCTTTTCGTAGATCCCCACATCGTCCAGAGCGATATCGGCCGTTTGCGTCAAAGTGGTGGTTTTGCTACCCGTCCATCGCAATTTGATCGTGTCATTTGCATAGGGGCCTAGGTCAATAATCGCTTCCAACCACGGGGCTGTCGACGATGTTTGTTGCTGTCCAGAAACAGACCAGAGGTTGGTCCACGAAGTGCCGGTTGATATTTCAAGGGTTAGGCCAGCAATGTCCGCCCCATACATGTGGTACCAAAAGGACAACTGCGGGGTATCTAAAGGCGCCAAATCGATAGCAGGGCTCGTGAGAATCGTGCTGGTTCCGTTGGTGAACGTTGACGTTTCCGTGTACATGTACTTGCCGCCCGCCGCGGGAGTGTGGTCGCCGCTAGGTCCCGTATTGAATGCGGGGAAGGCTGGTGGCCCCGGGGCCCAGAAGTAGTCAGCGATAGTGTTTCGGCTCCAGCAGCCCTGAATAGTGCCAGGTTGCCCCCATCCGCCAGGAGCCCAGGAAGTTCCATCAAAGGTTTCCAAATAAGGCGTAGTAACGGGAACACAGTCCGTGGTAAAGCTGACAGGACCAATCCAGCTGGAGGATGACCCTAGTGAACAACTGTCCCGAACATAGGCCTGATACGTTGTGTTAGGGCTCAAGCCCGTCAAGGTGCCAGGATTTCCCGTAGCCGTAATGATCGTGCCTCCTCCCGGGGAAACCGTTCCAGTACCAAAGCAAATTTGGCTCCAAGTGCCTCCTCCTGCCAGCCAAGAAAGGGTGGCCGTCGAAGAAGTGACACCAGCGACTTGAACGTTGGCAGGTGCGGCACAGCCCGAACCTTGACGCACGTGAATGTCATCAATCGCCATCTCTGAAAACTGAGTAAAGGTGCTATTTCGCACCCCTTTGAACCGAATCATGATGGTGTCGCCTGCAAAAGCGGTCAGGGACACTATTTCATTGATCCAGGCGGCTGTTTTGGAAGTTTGTTGCTGGCCCGTAATGGTTTTAACCGTGGTCCATGGTCCTGTGCCTACGGATTTGACCTGGACCTCCAAGCTTCCAATGCCATTGCCAAACATGTGGTACCAAAAGCTCAATTCTGGGCTGCTTGCTGTGCCGAGCGAGATTTGGGGAGTTCGAAGCGTCGCATCGGTGTTGGTGCCTGTAAACCCAATCACATCGGTCACGGCATATTGGACCCGGCCCGAATGGTCTGAAGCAGGACCCGTGAAGTTGTTGGGGAAGGGAGTAGGGTTCACCACCCAGCCGAATCCGCTCGTTGGGGTTCGAGGCCAGCAGTTTGGCCAAGAACCCGGGCCAGTAGCCGGCCACGATGGCTGAGGCGTCATTTGATCCTGGTCAAAATTTTCAAACCAGGGAAGTGCGGCCACGCCGCACAACGTGCTCGTCGCATAGTAGGGCGTCCAGCTGGAAACGGTTCCATCCGAACAGCTATCTCGGACGTAAAAATCATAGCCCGTTGAAGGCTCTAAATTGCTCGCAGCAAAAGTTGGGGAAGTGACCCATGCGGAACGATTGCCATTTCCCAAGGAGAAGCCCAAGGTCCCGTATTCAATTTGGTGATAGGTGCCGCTCGCAGAGTAGCTGATGGTGATACTGGTGGTCGTTCGGGTGGCTAAAGAAACGGTAGATGGTGTAGTACATCCCCATAGCGGTTGCGTGACCCACAATAGGACGACTGTAAAAAGGGCGGGTAGGGGATGCTTGGTGTGCATGTGCTTGAGAAGTACAAAGGAACGCACCTTTTGACACTCACGCGCGCGACTTTGGTCAAAAGGCCTGCATGACTGAACGAAAGGATATAAATTTGGGGCATGCGAAGACACTTAGCCTCCATTTTGCTGCTCTTGGCGCTCTTTCCGAGCATCCACGATGCTCTTGAGGCTTGGGAACACAGCCAACACAGCCACGCCGCGGCATGTGAGGAGGTAGGTACGCACATGCACCCCAAAGAGGTGCATTGCCAGCTGGATCAATTCGCTTTTTTCAGTACGCCATGGGAGGCGCTTCACTTCCACTTTGCCCCACGGCCAGCCTATCCTCAAACGGGACTCACCAGCTACAAAAGGCGCTATTCGGCCTGTTTTTTTGGAAAGAGAGATGCACGAGGTCCCCCTACTAGGGGGATCATCGTAAACGTCTAATTTCCAAATAAATAAACTATGATATTACCCCTGTTGGGCGGACTATTCAGTGCGTCCTTGGGCAGCGTGGACACGCTCCCAGAACCCGAATTCTACCTTGAACTTACGGAGGCCCATGTTTGTGCCTCCGATGGGATCGTTCAAACGAATGAGGCCGCCACCTTTGCCCCAGTTCGCCCCTTCGCTCAAGGCGACCCCCTTCAAATGCGTCGCCTTTCAGATCAAAGCCCCAGCTTGCAGTGGTCCTCGGCAGGTGGGCAATCCCTTAAACCCGTCCTACGTGGTCTAGGCGGTAACCGTGTTTTAACAGCCTTCCAAGGTTGGCGCTACGATAATCTTCAAGGAGGTCTTGATCACGGCCTTGATTTTCCGCTTTTGGGCGTTGATCATGCCGAAATTTTACTCGGTCCAAACACCTTAGCGCTAGGAACGGATGCTCTCAGTGGTGTGTTGTATTTCACGGATGTCCGTCCGAAGACGGAACATCAACGGCAGTTTCAAGGCTTCGCTGGAAGCAATCTTGCCGGAGGTCAATGGTCGTACCATGGCCCAGGCACGTCCTTGACGCCCTATTTTTTGGGTGTTTCATCCGCAAATCAGTCCGAATACCGGGATGCCCATGGCGATACCGTTCACGGAAGCGACGGACATACACGTGCATTTAGAGCCCTTTGGAATTGGGGCAGCTCAGAAGCAAAAAGGGGCCAGCACCGAATGAGTTTAACGGCTTCTGGGCGTCAGCTAGGCGTTCCAGAGGGGCCTTTGGCCCATGTAGATAGCGCGGATGAACATTCGGGTCAGAATCAGACCATCCAAGGCGTCTATTGGGCATTGGAAAGTCAGTGGCAAAGAGGTGTTTGGCGTATTCGCGCCCATCAAGGGTTCAACCAAAGTCTTCGCGAGGAAAAAGAAGGCGAAGATGTACACATAGGCTTTTCCATGCGAATGCTCAGCTCGACCACCAGCGCAACCCGCACACGGCCATTTTCCTCGAACTCCTCTGGTGGTAGAATGGAAGAAACTTTTGGATTTCAGGTATTTAGTCGGAATGTCAGCAATCTTCCTTATGCGGTTGAAAGGGTCTACCCCGACGCCCATCAGGGGTATCTAGCGGGTTTCTACCACCGCGCGCTGCGCGTCAAGAACCTCGAGGCCTCCGGGGGTTTCCGGGGCGAATGGGGAGCATTCCCAGTTTGGAGCGGTTTGGCGCGCCTCGCCTGGACCCCCGGCGAAAACAGCCACGGACAGCTGCGCGTTAGTCGCGGAAGTCGCGCCCCGCAACTCGAAGAGCGCTATGCCTTTGGCAACCACATCGGCGCGGGGCGCTTTGAAATTGGGGACTCCACGCTCGGGCCTGAAAAACTTTGGAACCTCGACGCCCAATGGCATTGGGAGGGGCGCTTTATGGACCTTCAGGTGGGGGGTTTCTACCAGCGATACGACGACTTCATTGCTTTGAACCCCCAAGAGCGCGATGGCGCTTGGGTCTTTGTCTACGGAGCTGGGCCCGCCATGCTTACGGGAGGAGAAATTTCGGCGCATGCTCACCGCGGACCCTGGCACGTTCAGGCCATGTACGCCGGTGTTTATGCACAACGGCCAAGTGGCGAACCGCTCCCTAGCGTGGCGCCCTCCAAATGGAGCACTATCCTGCGCTACCAAAATGCGGCCCTCCCTCTCCCGCTCATGGTCCATGTTGTAGCCGAGTATTTTGAAACAAAAACTCGACTGGCCTACAGTGAGGAGCTCTTCTGGGCCACTACGTCTTTGCCGGGCTATTGGTTGGTGCATGCTCAGGTGGCGGCATCGTTGAGCGAACATGCTTCCATGGAATTGGGGGTGGACAATCTGCTCAATGCAGCCTATGCCCATCCCTTGAGCTTGGCCCAGCAAGTCGGAGTTTTAGAGCCCGGTCGGCAAGTGCGAATGACACTCACATTTCAGTGGTAAAGGGACATAGCGCTAGAATGGATAAGATTTAGTACCTTTGCGGCAACTTCGTGAGCACAACACAGAGGGGACCGCGAGTCCCCTCTTTTGTTCTCTAAACTTTCGTTCAAGGATGACACAGGTCGAATTGGAAAATTTGGTTCAGCAGGAACTCGCCGCGTGCGGGGCGTTTTTGGTGGAATTCAGTATGAATGCAGACAACCAGATCAAGGTGTTTGCAGACATGGAGGAAGGCCATATTTCCATTGATCAGCTGAAGAAATTGAGCAGAGCCGTTGAAGGTGCATTGGGTGAAGATTCGGAGAATTATTCAATTGAAGTTTCTTCGCCCGGCATGTTTGCCCCTTTCAAGGTTCCTGCTCAGTACCGAAAGCACATCGGTCGCCTGGTGAAAGTGAACCGAATTTCCAGTGGCACATCCCTCAAAGGCACGCTTGAAAGCTATGACGGCGAGACGATTACCCTGCATTGGACGGAGCGCGTACCCAAGCCCTCGGGCAAGGGAAAAGTAACGGTAGACGTACGTGAAGAGGTCGCTCTTTCGGATGTCTCCAAAATTGTATTGGAGTTCAAATTCTGATTTTTCCCAAACATGGAAAACCTAGCCATCATCGAATCCTTCGGCGAGTTCAAAGACGAAAAGAACATCGACCGCGTACCCTGAATGCCTTCCTTGAGGAGGCCTTCCGCGTACAGCTTCGCCAGGAGGACGGCCC
>DLWR01000181.1:400-6599 GCA_003444795.1 Cryomorphaceae bacterium | reverse complement strand
CACATTAAAGCGGAAGTGCATCACATCACCGTCTTTGACACGGTACTCTTTGCCCTCTACCCGCATCTTTCCCGCTTCTTTGACCGCAGCCTCCGACTTGTAAGTGATATAGTCCTGATATGCAATGACTTCGGCCCGAATAAAGCCCTTTTCAAAATCGCTGTGGATCACTCCCGCCGCCTGAGGAGCGCTAAATCCTTGCCCGATCGTCCACGCACGAACTTCCTTCACGCCAGCCGTAAAATAGGTCTGAAGTTTCAGCAAACTGTATGCCTCGCGGATCACGCGGTTGACGCCCGGCTCTTCCAGACCGAGGTCGTCCAAGAACATTTGACGCTCTTCGTAGGTATCCAATTCAATAATATCGGACTCCGTCGCGACGGCTAAATGAAGCACACCGGCCCCCTCGCGGGCAGCCATTTCCGTCACTTGGCGCACATACTCATTGCCGTCCTTCGCCGCCGTTTCGTCCACGTTGCAGACATACAAAACAGGCTTGTCCGTGAGCAATTGGTAGTCGGCAATCCACTCCGCCTCCTCTTCCGTGCGCTCAAATCCGCGAACCGAAAGACCCTGCTCCAAATGTTTTTTCAAGCGATCCGCCATTTCCACTTCACGCACAGCCTCTTTGGCTCCTGTTTTTGCCGCTTTACGGACTTTATCGATGCGCTTTTCGAGGGATTCCAAATCCTTCAATTGCAGTTCAAAATCTATGGTTTCTTTGTCGCGCAGGGGATTGATACTGCCGTCGACGTGCACAATATTGGGATTGTCAAAGCAGCGCAGAACGTGTAGGATGGCGTGGCATTCGCGGATATTTCCCAAGAACATATTGCCCAAACCTTCCCCCTTACTTGCGCCTTTGACCAAGCCAGCAATGTCCACAATTTCCACCGTAGCAGGCACCACGCGCTCTGGATTCACAATGGCCTCCAGTGCTTCCAAGCGTTGATCCGGAACATTCACCGTACCAATGTTGGGCTCAATTGTGCAAAAGGGGAAATTGGCTGCTTGCGCTTTTGCGTTGCTCAAACAGTTAAAAAGGGTGGATTTGCCTACGTTGGGCAGGCCGACAATGCCGCACTTCATTTTTCAGGAATTTCGGGCAAAGGTACTCCGGGAAAGACCTTACTTTTGTGTCATCGACAAACCCAAATACCCTCACCCATGACCCAGCAGCTCCACGACCTCCCTTCGCAAGTTCGCCGCGACATCCTTCGCATGGTTCACGCGGTCCAATCTGGTCACCCTGGAGGTTCGATGGGCTGTACGGAGTATTTTGTCGCCCTGTACTTTGACATCTTGCGCCACACGCCCGCTCCCTTTAACATGGACGGCCAAGGCGAAGACCTTTTCTTCCTGTCCAACGGCCACATTAGCCCGGTTTTCTATTCGGTTTTGGCGCGTAGCGGATACTTCTCCGTGGAAGAGCTCAACACGTTCCGAAAGCTAGACTCCCGCCTCCAAGGCCACCCCACGACGCACGAAGGCCTCCCTGGTGTGCGCATATCCTCCGGTTCCTTGGGCCAAGGATTGAGTGTGGCCGTGGGCGCCGCCCAAGCCAAAAAATTGGCCGGCGACGACCGCTTGGTCTTCACTCTGCATGGCGACGGCGCACTGCAAGAAGGCCAAATTTGGGAAGCGGCCCTCTATGCCGGATCCAAAAAGGTGGACAATTTGATTAGCACCATCGATGCCAACGGGCAGCAAATTGACGGTTCCACCGACGAGGTGATGCCCATGGGGGACATCGGCAGCAAATTCGCGGCATTTGGCTGGGACGTACTGCACATCCCACAGGGCAACGATCTAGATGCTGTTCGGAGTGGATTGCGCGAAGCAATCGCCAAGACGGGAAAAGGAAAACCTGTTTGCGTGGTCATGCAAACCTCCATGGGCTATGGGGTTGACTTCATGGCTGGCACGCACAAGTGGCACGGCGTTGCCCCGAGTGACGAACAACTGGAGGCTGCATTGGCGCAATTGCCTGAAACCCTCGGAGACTACCCCGCCTAATGCGTACGTGGAAGCTTTCCCTTTGCGCCCTGCTTTTCCCCTTGGGAGTAGCAGCGCAAGCGGACCTCAATGAGACCGAAGTTTCCACGACCCGTATTCTTTTTGTCCTTGATGCCTCCAACTCCATGTACGGCCGTTGGGAGGGTGGTACAAAAATGGAAGTCGCCCAGCGCTTGATGGGTGCTATGTTGGACAGTTTGGGCCAAGTCCCCAATCCCCAATTCCAATTAGCCCTGCGCGTCTACGGCCACCAAAAACCCGTACCCCCCCAAGACTGCAATGACACCAAACTGGAAGTTGGCTTTTCATACAACAACCTAGGCCGCATCAAGCAAGTGCTTCGCAGTCTCCGCCCCATGGGCACGACTCCCATTGCGCGGTCCATTCTTCGCGCCGACAACGACTTCCCTAAGGACTGTCCAACGGGACACTGCCGCGATATTATTCTGCTCATTACGGACGGGGTTGAAGCCTGTGACGAGGATCCCTGCGAGGCTTCGGCCATTCTGCAGCAAAAAGGGCGCATTTTGAAGCCTTTCGTGATTGGCGTGGGCTTGGACAAGGGCCTGATCAAAACTTTTGATTGCGTCGGGACGTATTTCGATGCGAGCGATGAGCAAACCTTTAAGAAGGCCTTGGGGGTCATTGTGACGCAGGCGCTCGACAACACCACGGGCCAAATAAATTTGGTCGACCACCTCAACCAAAATTCGGGTACCAACCTGCCCATCATCTTACGCAATGCCACGAGCCACTTGGTGGACCGAACCATCATACACACCCTGAATTACAAAAACCAGCCGGACACCATTATGGTGGATCCCATTGTGACTTATGAGGGAATGGTCTACAGCATTCCACCCAGACCCATTCAACCGACGTCCATGTATGCGGGAAAGCACAACCACATGGCTGCAGACGTCGTTCAAGGGGGGCTCAAATTGACCATGCCTGGGCTCAAACTTGCGCAAAACGCCCCCGTGGCGGTCGTTCGAGAGGCCAACCATCCTGAAGATATTCTACACGTCCAAAACTTCAACACCACCGTAACCTACATCGTTGGCACCTACGATTTGGACATCCTGACCCTGCCGCGCATTCGTCAACGCATCACACTTAAGCCGGGTACCACCCAGGAAATTACCATTCCCCCTTCGGGCGAAGTCACGGTGCAACTCAAGTCGCCCGGCTATGGAGCCATCTTCGCAATAGACGGTGACACCTGGACCTGGATCACCAACCTGGACGAATTCCAAACGCGCCAACAGTACTCCCTACAGCCAGGCACCTACAAGGTCATCTACCGACCCCGAAGCGCCCAGCAAACCACCTATTCAAAAACCAACACCTTCAGTGTGGCACCGGGTTCTTCTACTCTGGTGCGCATCCCTTAAATTTTATCCATGCACTCGTACTCAGACTCAGGCAGTAAAGACACGCGTTCCGGCTTTGGCGCAGGTCTATTGGAACTCGGACGCAGCAACCCCGATGTGGTGGCGCTTTGTGCGGACCTAACCGGTTCGCTCAAAATGGATGCCTTCGCGGCAGAGTTTCCCGAGCGTTTCTTCCAAACGGGTATCGCCGAAGCACACATGATTGGCATGGCCGCAGGTCTTACTATCGGGGGCAAAATTCCATTCACTGGAACTTTTGCGAACTTTTCTACAGGCCGTGTATACGACCAAATTCGCCAAAGCGTTGCGTACTCTGGTAAGAACGTCAAGATTTGCGCTTCTCACGCGGGCTTGACCCTGGGAGAGGATGGCGCAACGCACCAAATTCTAGAAGACATCGGCTTGATGAAAATGCTACCCGGCATGACCGTCATCTCCCCCTGCGATTTCAACCAAACCAAAGCAGCCACCATTGCAATTGCCGAGCATGACGGCCCGGTGTACTTGCGCTTCGGTCGCCCCAAGGTGCCCAATTTCACCCCCGCAGACCGCCCCTTTGTGATTGGCCAAGCGGACGTGCTCACGGAAGGATCCGATGTCACCATTTGCGCCAACGGCCATTTGGTCTGGGAAGCTTTAGAAGCCGCAAATGCACTTGAAGCCAAGGGCATTAAAGCGGAAGTCATCAACTTCGCCACAATCAAGCCCCTCGACTTGGAGACTTTGCTCACTTCCGTGTCTAAAACAGGCCGCGTAGTGACCGCTGAGGAACACCAACGCCATGGAGGCTTGGGCGATTCCATCGCACAGGCTCTTGCCATGCACCGTCCCACTCCCATGGAGATGGTAGCAGTGAACGACTCCTTCGGCGAAAGTGGAACGCCTGCTCAGCTCCTGACCAAATACGGTCTAGACGCCGCCAACATCGTGGCTGCCGCAGAGCGTGTCCTCCAGCGTTAAACCTTTGCAACCCATTTTCGTCCTAAGAGCATGGCGCTGAAGGACGAAAGCATCATTCATACAGCCTGGTCGGTAAAAAAATACGACCAGGCTTTTTCATGCTTGATTGAAGCCAACGCCTCGGATTTTTACCGGACCGCACTTCGTATTGTCCTAGACCACGAAGCCGCTAAAGACGTGCTGCAGGAAGCCTCCATCAAAATGTGGCAGGGACTGCCCCGCTTCAAAGCACAGAGTCGCTTTTCTACTTGGGCAACCCGTATTGTCATAAACGAGTCGCTCAGTCATCTGCGACGCCAAAAACAGCATGTGGACGTGAACTCCGTGGTGCTATCGGTACCGCATTCGCCCTACTTTGAGAGCGATGCCCTAATCGCTGCCTTACACGAGGCCGTCCAACAACTCCCAGAAAAACAGCGCTTGACCTTTCAATTGCGCTACTTTGACGAAAAACCATTTGCGGAAATCGCCGAACTCTTGGGTACCTCCGTCGGGGGACTCAAAGCCAATTACCACCACGCGGCCGAAAAAGTCAAAAAACACATCCTTGCATTAAACCCCGCCTACACAGATGCATCCAATGACTAAGATGAAAGACGGAATACACATCCCCAAAGAGGCCCATGAGCAATTGGTGCAGCACATGTTACGGGCTACGGCTACCCGTCCCACGCCCTCTTTGGTTCGGAGAATCTGGCCCATTGCGGCGACAGCCGTCGCGGCTTCTTTGGCCCTGGTGCTTCTTCTTCCGTCGCAAAGCGAACCCACCGCCTTAACGGAAGAACTGGCTTGGGATGCGCTGGAAAGTGGCCGTCTTGACATGAGCCCGGACGAAATGACTTCGCTTTTGGGCGATGACGAATTTGAAACCCTCCTAGCTGATTTAAACCAACCTCAATGAAAACACGTATATCCCTTTTACTAGCTGCGCTATGCCTGAGCTCTGCACTATTCGCCCAGCCCAGCCAAGAACGTCGAGACCGACTAGAGGCCGCCAAAGTGGCTTTTATTTCCCATGAAGTAGGACTCACCTCAGAAGAAGCGAAGGTTTTTTGGCCCGTCTACGATGCCTATCAGGCAGAACTCCGCAGCATCGAAAAGGATCCCTTGCATGAAATCATGAAAGCGAAGCGAGATCCGAAAAGCTTGAGCGACGCGGATGCCCTCCAACTGCTTAAAGACCTAGAGCGCACGGCAGAAAAGCGCGAAGCCATTCGAAAGGCCTACCAAAAGAAGTTTCTCGACATTCTACCCGCACACAAAGTGGTGGCCTACCTCCTTGCAGAAAAAGAGTTTCAGCGGAAACTTCGCGAAAAGCTGGAAGAAGGACGCCAGGGCGGACCGGGAAGACCTGGCCCAGGTGGACAAGGAGGACGTCCCGGGGGTCGCCCTGGCGTTCATCCCGGTGCCCCACCGGCCCTCTTTTAAACCTTGCTCCAATCAGAAGCCCCGACGGTCCAGAACCCTCGGGGCTTTTTTACCTTCGCAGTATGGATTTGCGCCAACTCTTCCTTCAGTACATTGCCCCGACCACGGAATCTCCCTTGGCTTTGGAAATTGTGCGTGCGGAAGGTATCTACTTGTATGGCCCTCAAGGTCAGTCCTACATGGACTTCATTTCAGGTATTGGCGTTTCCAATGTGGGGCACAGCCATCCTCAAGTCGTGGCAGCCGTACAGGCGCAGGCCGCTTCCTACATGCACCTCATGGTCTACGGCGAATACATCCAGCAACCACAGGTCGCATACGCAGAAGCCCTAACGACTTCCTTGGACCCAAGTCTCGACTGTGTCTATTGGGGAAATTCGGGTGCTGAAGCCATTGAAGGT
>DLWR01000181.1:0-150 GCA_003444795.1 Cryomorphaceae bacterium | reverse complement strand
TGCTGAAGCCATTGAAGGTGCGTTCAAACTAGCTAAGCGTGTTACTGGTCGAACAGAAATCATCTCCTTCCATGGTTCCTACCACGGAAGTACCCATGGTGCGCTCTCCGCGATGGGGGATGAAACCTACAAGCGCGCCTACCGCCCCCT
>DLWR01000231.1:7060-7412 GCA_003444795.1 Cryomorphaceae bacterium | reverse complement strand
CTCAAACAGGTACGCTCCGCATTGGCGACTACATCCTCGTAGGTCCCTACAGCGGTAAAGTGCGTGCTATGATGGACGAGCGTGGAAACAAACTCAAGGAAGTAGGCCCCTCTATGCCTGTTTCGATTCTTGGTTTGGACGGCGCCCCTCAAGCGGGCGACAACTATGTCGTCATGGAGGACGAGCGCGAAGCAAAGAACATTGCCACGCGTCGTCAGCAGTTGGCACGCGAGCAAAGTGTTCGCTCTCAGAAGAACCTCACATTGGAGGAGATCGGCCGTCGTTTGGCGGTGGGCGACTTCCAGGAGCTCAACATCGTATTGAAAGGCGACGTGGACGGTTCAATCGAGGC
>DLWR01000231.1:0-6808 GCA_003444795.1 Cryomorphaceae bacterium | reverse complement strand
CGTGGACGGTTCAATCGAGGCTTTGTCAGACTCCTTACAGCGTTTGAGCACCGAAGAAATCCAAGTGAACATCATCCACAAAGCAGTGGGTGGCTTTACCGATAGTGACGTCTTGTTGGCCACGGCTTCAAAGGCCATCATCGTAGGCTTCCAGGTTCGTCCTGCAGCTTCCGCGCGCAAATTGGCCGAAAAAGAGGACATCGAAATCCGTCTTTACAGCATCATTTACGATGCAATCAACGACATCAAGGACGCGATGTCCGGCATGCTTTCTCCGGACCTCAAGGAGGAGGTCACGTGTACGCTGGAGATTCGCGAAACGTTCAAGATTTCGAAAGTGGGCACCATTGCCGGCTGTATGGTCACCGATGGAACCATTACCCGAAGCAGCCGCGTCCGCATCATCCGCGATGGCGTGGTGGTATACACGGGCGAACTAGGCTCTCTGAAGCGCTTCAAAGATGACGTCAAAGAAGTTAAGAAGGGCATGGATTGTGGTTTGAACGTCAAGAACTTCAACGATATCAAAGTGGGCGATGTGATCGAAGGTTTCCAAGAAATCGAGGTTCAGCGCGAGATCTAGAAAACGCAAGCGTTTTATTTAGAAGGGGTGAAGGATTGAAGGGCGAATGCCTTTCGGTTCTTGGGCCCATTTCTTTTGGCGCTAGGGCTTCGCGCTGATGCCTTTCGCTTAAACCCTTTATTTCTTTGACTATTACCTCCCCTCTAGCCAACGCGCCACCGCTGCAATGAGCTTGCGCTTCCAGTCAGTGTAGGGAGGGGCTAAAAGCATCGTGGGGGACCAACGTCCACGGCGGTAAACGCTGCGGGCATTGGTAAACTCGCGGAAACCCCAAAGGCCATGTGATTTCCCAATCCCGGAGGTGTTCACCCCTCCAAAGGGTAGCGTGGGGTGCATGTAATGCAGGTAGAAGTCGTTGACAACGGTAGCCCCTGCCCGTGTTTCGGCGATCACCCCATTGCTCCACTCCGTGTCATGGCTCAATAGGTAAAGAACTAGCGGACGGGATTGGGAATTGATGCTCGCCAAGCCATCTACGGTTTCGATGTAGGTTTTCACCGGCAGAATAGGCCCAAAGATCTCATGACAGACCAAATCCATGTGCTCGGGCACGTCCCAAATAATGGTCAAGGGATAGTAGCAGGTTTCGCGGTTGGGTGCATCTACTTGCCAGTACTGTGCGCCAGCTGCAACAGCTTCTTTGAACCATGAATCCAGGCGATCCCAATGCCGGGGATGGACAATTTTGCAGAAATCCGGATTGCTTTTTGGGGTGGCAGTGTAGTGCTTGATGACCCCTTGTTGGAAGCCTTGGATGAAGGCATCGCGCTGGTCTTTGCGGACGATGGCATAGTCAGGAGCGATGCAGACTTGGCCTGCATTCAAACCTTTGGCCCAACCCACACGCTCACCTGCGGCCACGGGGCCAAATTTGGGGTGCACAAATACGGGCGACTTCCCGCCCAGCTCCAGGGTCACAGAGGTCAAATAACGCGCCGCTCCCGCCATGACTTGGCTGCCAATTTTAGGCGAACCAGTGAAAAATATGTGGTTCCAAGGATGGTCTAAGATGCCAACGGCCACATCGACTCCTCCCAAGACGACATACACCTCGTCACTCGGGAAGACCTCGGCAATCAATGATGCAAGGAATTCCGCGGTAGCGGGGGAAAGTTCAGAGGGTTTGAGCGCCACGGAATTACCGGCCGCTACAGCGTACACGAGGGGTACCAAACACAGGTTGATGGGAAAGTTCCAAGGCGAAACGATGAGCACGGCCCCTTTGGATTCGTAGACCACTTCCGCCTTGCCGGGAATTAGGGTCAATGGGAGACCATGGCGCTCCGGACGCATCCATGCGCGCAACTGCCCCACCACATAGTCAATGCTGGACGTGACGGGGAGCAGTTCATTGAGATCCGTATCTGGTTCGGCGCGGTTGAGATCAGACTTGAGTGCAGCTAGAGCCTCTGAGCGCCGGGCTAAAAGGGCTTTTTTCAGGGCTTTGAGACGTGCTATGCGCTGGGAAGCAGTTCGACGGCCAACGGCAGGAGCGGAGGCCTCGAGTTGCTTGAAAATGTCGGTAAGGGTAGGGATATCCATAGTTTCTGCTAACCCAATTTACCGAAACAAGTTCAATAGATGTTAGCGGTTGGTGGTGTCGCTCTCAATTTGACCATCGCGCAGACGGATGATGCGGTGGGCATGTTGGGCAATGTCCTCTTCGTGTGTGACCACTATGAGGGTATTTCCCGCTTTGTGGATGTCATCAAAAAGTTTCATGATTTCAACCGAAGTGGTGCTATCCAAGTTTCCGGTGGGCTCATCCGCCAAAATCATGGAGGGCTTGTTTACTAAGGCGCGAGCAATGGCGACCCTTTGACGCTGTCCCCCCGAAAGTTGGTTGGGCCGGTGGTCCATGCGGTCGTCGAGTCCCACTTGGGTCAATACCTCTTCCGCACGCGCAGACCGAGATTCTTTTGAGGCTCCCGCGTAGACCATGGGTAAGGCCACATTTTGCAGCGCGGTTTGTCGGGGAATCAGGTTAAAGGTTTGGAAGACAAAGCCAATTTCCTTGTTTCGAACCGCCGCCAAATCATTGTCATCCATTCGGCTCACATCTCTACCGGCCAGGTGGTAGGTTCCAGCCGTGGGGGTGTCCAGGCAGCCCAGCAAATTCATCAGCGTGGATTTACCGCTTCCTGATGGGCCCATGAGCGCGACATATTCCCCTTGTTGGATGTCTAGGTCAATGCCTTTCAGGACATGAACGGTTTGGGCACCGAGTTGAAAATCTCGGATGATACCGCGAAGAGAAATGACACATTGTGATTGCATGGAGACTTACAGCACAAGATTGGTGCCAAGGTAGACCATTCGGCCAAAAATGGGCCCCCAAATACGCGTTGCGTCGAACTGGGTTTGAAAGATGGGATGCGTTGGCAGAAGAGCAGCGCCTGTGACGGGATCAACCGCACCGTCAATGGGGTTTGCTTGCATCACATTGAGACCATTTTCCACGCCCAGATACACATCTCCCCCTGTCCATGCTTTGCGAATTTGCCCACTTAACAAGTTGAATGCTGGGGCCATTTCAACAGCAGGATAGCCTGCCGGATCCATCCCTGGAACAGGCTGCTCTCCGTAGCGCTGAAGGGTGCCATCCACCGTCCAGCCGCCTTTGAATTCATAACTTCCGTGGGCCATCCAACGGTGCTTGGGAACGAAAGGAGTGGGCAAGGTGACGTTTTGCGCAATAACTCCAGTCTCATCACGGTATATGGTGCGCAAATCCTGGAAACGATAGGCCAAACGCATTTCCGTACGCTTGTTCAGTTGGTAGGTCATTGCCGCACCCAAGGTATTGGAGCTCATGGGGGAAGTGGACCCGGTAAGCGAGCCAAATTGCGGATACATGTAGCGCTGCCCGGGAGTGTAGTAGTCTTGAACGACCGTTTGTCCAAACTGGGTAGAATGCGCATCCATTTGAAGAGATCCTGGCATGTAATTCCAGATGAAATTCCAAGAATAGCTCATACCGGCATTCAGTGCTATTTCACGAGAATCCGTTGTGCCTCCCCAAACCCATCCGGAGTAGATGGAGTTAGGGGCAAACCTCACCTGGCGGTTGCTAGCAAATCGGCCCCATTCCTCCGTCAAGGGCAAGGCATTGCGGAATCCTCGGCCTGCTACAACGCGCAAAGTGTGTCCTTCAATGGGGGCCCAGCGCAGATGCATTCGCGGGGAGAATTGGTGGCTAGCAACTGAATTGTAGTCATAACGCGCCCCAAAGACCCCGGTAAATGAGGGGTTGGGATTCCAAGTCCATTCGGTGGAAAGCCCTACGTTTTGTTCGCCCCAATCGTACAACCCAGAAAGCGATGGAGCGGATAAAAGGATGGAATACAGGTCTCTAGAAAAGAGCAAAGCGGAGGTCTGAGCCCAGTTTCCCCATCCTTGCCTGAAAAGAAATTGGGCCATGAGGCCGTTCTGGATGCCCTGAAGATCCGTAGGCGAATTGGAAGGCTGATCCACTCCCATAAATCCGTTCATGGTATGGCTGTAGAGTTGTAGGATAGTTCCAACGGATTGATCGGGATGATCCGGATTCACCCAGCCCATTTTGGAGGTAAATGCGAGACGTCCTTGCTTCATTTTGGAGCGCCATAGATCGGTTGTCTCTATGCCCAAAGGGAAGGCGCCACTGCCTGCCCATTGCCCCCCTTCTTTCACATCTTCCAAGGCATGAAAGGTGTAGAGCCCTTCCCAGCCATTTTGTCCAAAGTATCGGGCTCGGAGCATTCCATTGACCTGGTAGCCCAATGGGTTGTCCATGAAGCCGTCTCCATTCACATCGGTGGCTTGTTGGCGCCCACTGAAATGCCCCAGGCTTGCCACCATCCAATGGTCATTAAGGCGGAGGCCATAGGCTTCATTGAATTCAAAGCGCCCGCCTTGATTGGCGTATCCATTGAGCAGCACATCACCCCGACCTTCAGATCCTGGTGATTCTGCAGCATCCACGAGATCTTCGGGCTTGAGAATTTCTACATTGATTTGGCCCGTCATACTTTCAGGGCCATTGTTGACCGCTCCGATTCCTTTAGTCAATTGAATACTCTGCACCCATGTCCCGGGGATAAAACTTAGGCCTGAATTGGCCAGTAATCCCCGAACGAGCGGGGTCATTTCCACTTGTATTTGCGCATACTTACCCGCCAAACCAAAAAGCTGGATCTGTTTCGTCCCCGTCACCGCGTCCGTGAACGAAACATCAATACTTGGATTGGTTTCAAAGCTTTCAGAAAGGTTGCAGCACGCGGCCTTTTTAAGCTCGGTGCGAGAAATATTGAGGTTGAGCGTGACAGATTTACTGTCCACGGAAAGCCCTGCAGCTTCCTCTCGAACGACCACCTCTTCAATTTGCAAACTATTATACAAGGTGGTATCCACCTGGCCAGCAACTTTACTGGCTGCCAGTCCCGCTAGAAGTAAGAAGGGGAGCTTCATTAGCCTCCGTGATGGGCCGCATTCACCTCTTCATCACGGTATTTGCAGCAGGCATGGACTTTGGCATAATCTTCGTCCTTGGCTTTCACTTTGGGGGTATCATGTCCCACGCCAGCAACGGCTTTGTACAAGTCCATTTCAGATACTTTCTTGGGATTGTACACCACAAAAGTGGCATGGGTCTCTTGGTTCCAGTCAGCGGTCCAAACCCCGTCGAGGTCCAACAAGGCTTTTTCTATGCGTTTCTCACACATACCACACACGCCATCCGTTTGGAAGGTGATTTCTACTTTTTTCTGACCAAATCCAAGGGTCGGAAGGGCCACCAAAAGCATAGCTGATAATAGATTTTTCATTTGAAAGGATTTTGATAAAGGGTATCGGTTTCTACACGGGTATCAGTTAGGGTGTTCAAAAACGCTACGAGCGCCTGGCGCTGGGTCAAAGTTAAATTGAGTCCTTGGATACTGCCCGAATGGGTTTGAATAAATCCCACCATACTGGGATCTAGATTAGGGGAATTGGGCTCAACGCCGGAATTGTAGAATTCAATGACTTGTTCCAAAGTTTGGAAACGGCCATCGTGCATGTAGGGGGCGGTGTAAGCGATATTTCTCAGCGAGGGCACTTTGAATTTCCCATCGTCGGTTCCCAGACCCGTAACCCCGCCAAGCCCAAGATCGGTCAATGCACTGTCTAGCCCATTGTTCATGAATTTGTGGTTGGTGAACAAGGCTCCCCCATGGCAGTGGAAGCAATCTGCACCTGGATTGGGACTGTTGGGGTTGGACTCCCCATTGAAGAGCTGAAGACCAGCTTGCTCTTCGGTCGAAAGGCTTTCCGTGCCCGCAATAAACCGGTCAAATTTGCTGTCTCCGCCGCTCAAAATGGTGAGCATGAACTGCTCCATGGCAAGCCCCATGCGCTCTGGAGTCACCTCGTCGTCTCCAAATGCTGCGGTGAAGGCGTCTTGGTATCGGGGTTGACGCTGGAGCTTTTCTACGACGTGCAGCACGTCCTCCTTCATTTCGATGGGGTTGGAAATGGGTTCGAGGCTTTGCTCACGGAGGCTAGGTGCGCGTCCATCCCAGAAAAAGGCATGGTGCCAGGCTAAATTGTGCAAGGGCATAGAATTCCGATCCCCCACCGATCCATCCACCCCCACGCTGTAGGTCATGCCGTGGTCCGTAAATCCAAATTCGGCATTGTGACAGGAGCCACAACTTTGAGTGCTATCTAAGGAAAGAATGGGATCAAAGAAGAGCTGACGACCGAGGAGAATTCCTTCAACGGTCAACGGATTGTCTTCGGGCAATGCTGGCTGGGGAAACCCCGTTGGAACGGGCAGGACATAGGGGGTAGTGACATGCGGTTTTTTGCCCCAGTTATCCCCGCATGAGACGACGATCGTGGCTAAAAACCCAAGAACTACCCACCGCATTGCATTCACGGCGTTTGGTCTTCTAAAGAAGCAAAGCGGAAGCTCTTGCTTAAATTCTGGGAGAGTTTATGAGCCAAGCCGTTGTCAAAGGTGCTGTGGCTAAAATCTCCATCTTCGTTGGGGCTCAACCCATGAACTGCCTTAAAAAACCCTTCCAAATCTAGGTTCAAGGTCAAGGTTTTAAAATCGGTCAAATCCAAAGGCGTCTCGACCACTACTTCCATGCGGTTTTCCATGAGGGCAATGTGATAGAGCCACGGGGTTTGATCCCCGTCTTTTTGGTAATAGCCTTCCATGGCGGCAAAAATGTATCCACCTGTCCAACCCCAATGCCG
>DLWR01000076.1 GCA_003444795.1 Cryomorphaceae bacterium | reverse complement strand
AGTTCTACGCCCCACTGGTCGTAGGAAAAGACGTTCCAGATGACGCCTTGGAAGAAAATTTTGTGCTCGTAAAGTGCAATCAAGGCGCCCAAAGCATAAGGAGTCAAAGCGTCGAATAGTAACGTACTCGTTGGGCGATTGCCTTCAAATACTTTGTAAACTGTTGACGCCTTGGGGCGGCCAATGGCGAGCGCTTCTGTTTGTGCCAGGAAGTTGCTCAATAGCTTGGCGTGGTGGGCGTGCAAGGGGTGTTGCGGTTGCACAGAAGCAATGAAGTCCGCGGGGATCAATTCCGTGCCTTGGTGGATGAGCTGGTAGAAGGCGTGTTGGCCGTTGGTTCCAGGCTCGCCCCAAACGACAGGACCGGTGGCGTAGGTGACGCGTTCGCCATTGCGGTCCACATATTTGCCATTGCTTTCCATATCCGCCTGCTGCAAATAGGCGGCAAAGCGGTGCAGGTATTGGTCGTAGGGTAGGACGGCATGGCTAGTAGCGTCCATAAAGTTGCGGTACCAAATACCTAGAGCCGCCATGAGCATGGGGATGTTTTGGCGGAAAGCCTTTTCAGCGCTGTGCTGGTCGATCGCATGGGCACCGTCCAAGAACTGCTGGAAGCCTTGAGCTCCAATAGCGATGCACAAGGGCATGCCGATGGCGCTCCAAACGGAGTAGCGGCCGCCGACCCAATCCCAGAAGCCAAAGGTGTTCTTTTCGGAAATACCGAAGGCCTTGACTTTCTCCAAGTTGGTGCTCAGGGCCACAAATTGCTTCTGCGTACAGGCCGGGTCGCCCAACTGCTGAATCAGCCATGTTCGGGCAGCCTCGGCATTGGCCATGGTTTCTTGCGTCGTGAAGGTCTTGGAGGCCACGATGAAGAGCGTGCGCTCAGGGTCTACTTGGAGGAGGCATTCGTGCAAGTCTGAGCCATCCACATTGGCCACAAAGTGCATGTGAATCCCGCGGTCAGAGAAAGGTTTCAAAGCTTCTACCGCCATTCGGGGGCCTAAGTCCGATCCGCCGATGCCGATGTTGACCACGTGGGTAAACTTTTTGCCGGTAAAGCTCTTCTTGCGTCCGTCGCGCACCGCTTCAGCAAAAGCAAACATGCGGTCGCGCTCTCCTTTAGCTAAGGCGCGGGAATCCTCGCCGCTGACCATGAGGGGTTCCGTACGAGGATCGCGCAGGGCGCTATGCAAAACAGCGCGGTTTTCCGTTTGGTTGATAGCCTCCCCAGAAAGTTGCGCTTGGAGCGCTTCACTGGCGCCGCATTCGGCAAAAAGTTGCTCCAAAAGGCTCAACGTAGCCTCGTTCACACGGTGCTTGGCATAGTCGAAGAGCAAAAGGTCTTCTACCCGAACATGCATGCGCTCAAAGCGATCGGCTTCTTGAGCCAAGAGGTCGCGAAGGTGCCAGTTTTTAGCTTCAGCGGCATGTGCTTGAAGCGCTTTCCAAGCTGCCGTGGTGGTAGGATTGACCGAAGGAAAGGACATATACTTATGGATTTTTGGATGCAGGGGCCTCAAACCAAGAGGAATACATCACATAGTTTTTGGCAATGCGTTCTACTTCGCCCTGGGTAAGCTCTGGGCTGATGTCTTTAATTTTTTTGGCGGGGATTCCCGCGAAAATGCTTCCAGCGGGCACATGCGTGCCAGCGGTTAAAACAGCACCAGCCGCAATGATGCTATTGGACTCCACCACGCAGCCGTCCATCACAATAGCGCCCATGCCAACGAGTACGTTATCGTGCAAGGTACAGCCATGGACAATAGCGTTGTGGCCAATGCTCACGTTGTGGCCAATGGTGGTTGGGAACTTCTGGTAGGTGCAGTGGATGACGGCGTTGTCTTGGACATTGACGCGGTTGCCCATTCGGATATAGTGCACGTCGCCACGCACTACTGCGTTGAACCATACGGAGCATTCTTCGCCCATTTGCACATCGCCCACGACCGTAGCAGTAGGGGCTAAAAAGCAGCTTTCAGGGATGTGGGGGGTATGGCCTTGAACGGGAAGAACAGTTGGCATATTCCCTGTTTTTATACGGGCACCACATCCTCCACCAAGGTGGGAAGCATGCGTTGCAAAATATTCTTGATGCCCTGCTGGAGGGTAAGGGTTGAACTAGGACAGCCGGCACATGCCCCTTGCAATTGGACTTTGACCACCTTGTTTTCGTAGGCGACAAAGGCAATGTTGCCCCCGTCTTGTGCCACTGCAGGCTTGACAAATTCATCCAAAATCTCCACGATGCGCGATTCAATTTCGCCCAATTCGGTTGGGGCAGAATCAGAAGCCGCGTCCTCAGCAGAAGCTTCGGTTTGCTTGACAGCGGGCGTACCGGTCAATACGGGCTTACCTGCTTGCAGATAGTCCAGCAAGAATTGACGGATCTCCTGGGTGACCGTTTCCCATTCCACCACGTTGTACTTCTGAATAGCGATGAAGTTGCTCGACATAAAGACCTCCTTCACAAAGGGGAAGTGAAAAAGCTCAGTGGCCAAGGGCGAAATGGCGGCTTCTTCAATGTTGTGAAATTCCACGTGATCAAGATCCACCACCATTTTATTGGCAACAAACTTCATGACCGCGGGATTGGGGGTCATTTCCGCATAAACACTTACGGGAACGCGTTGAATTTCCATACCACAAAGGTACCGAATGCATTTGGCATTGGCCCGCGGTTCCGGCCTTATTTTTGCTCAACTTAGCAGCAATCTACCCGCCAAATAGTGCAGAGACCTGCTCAAAGCCCTTAAACCGACCGAGATGCTCGACTTTTTACTTTACTACCTGGTACTCAATGTCTACAGTTCATTGATAACCTGGAAATTTTTTACCGCAAATGGCAAGCCTGCTTGGTCGGCTTGGGTTCCGGTATACCGTACCTATGTTTTGACTCAACTCGCGGATCGACCCCGTTGGTGGACTTTCTTGAGCTATATCCCCGTAGTGGACAATGTGGTTTCCATCATTTTGACCTACGAATTGCTTCATATGCATGGCTTTCGGGAGAATAAGCACATCTATTGGAGCATAGCCACTTTGGGGCTCTATGTGGGCTATTTGAACTACACGGCCGAACTCAAACGAGGCACCCGCGACGACGCCGAAATCCGCCGCCGCATGCCTGCCACCGTTAACCACATCCTCTTTGCAGTTGTGGCCGCAGGCGCGATTCGAATGACGACCTTCGAGGCCTACAACATCCCCACTGGCTCCATGGAGAAGACGCTGATGGTGGGGGATTACCTCGTCGTCAGCAAGATGCACTATGGATTGCGCTTGCCCAACACCCCGCTGAGCATCCCCTTGATGCACAACCTCATCCCCTACACCCAAACCCCGAGCTATCTAGACTGGGTGGAATTGCCATACGTGCGCATCCCGGGATGGACTAAGCCAGATAAAGGCGATGCCGTCGTCTTCAACTTCCCTGTCGACCCTGATCGTCCCGTCGACAAGAAAGAAAACTACGTGAAGCAATGCGTGGGGACCCCTGGGGATACCCTGAAAATTGTGGACCGCCAAGTGTACACCAACGGCGAGGCTCAGACGTTTGGAGACCGAAGCACACCGCAGTGGAGCTACTACGTTAGGACCAACGGCCAAGG
>DLWR01000064.1 GCA_003444795.1 Cryomorphaceae bacterium | reverse complement strand
GCACCAGGACGAGCACCTGAAATAGCGTCACAAACCTGAATGATGGGAGACAACAAGGAGGTCATCTCGATCTCATCGTGGTGTGCACCAATGGCGTTGCAGATATCCGCTTTTTCGCCATATTTCTCGGCCCACTGCATACCCAACAAGGCGTGCGGCAGATCCGTCTCTTCAAAGGGCACTTTGCCGATGTCGTGAAGGAGACCCGCTCGCTTGGCCGCTTTAGGGTTTAATCCTAGTTCAGAAGCCATGACGGCACTCAATTTGGCCACCTCTTTGGAGTGAGCCAAGAGGTTCTGACCATAGGAAGAGCGGTACTTCATGCGGCCCACCATGCGCATGAGATCGGGGTGAAGGCCATGAATGCCCAATTCAATCGCGGTGCGCTTGCCCAATTCTGCCACCTCATCTTCAATGCTCTTGGTCACTTTATCCACCACCTCTTCAATGCGTGCAGGGTGAATACGGCCATCGGTGACAAGTCGGTGCAAGGACAGCCTTGCGATTTCGCGTCGAACCGGGTCAAATCAGCTTAAANTGATCGCTTCGGGCGTGTCGTCTACAATGAGTTCTACCCCAGTGGCAGCTTCTAATGCGCGAATGTTGCGGCCTTCACGTCCGATGATTCGGCCTTTCATTTCATCGTTTTCGATGTGGAAAACGGAAACCGCGTTTTCGTTGGCCTGCTCTGTAGCAATCCGCTGAATGGTTTGAATAACGATTTTCTTCGCCTCTTGATTCGCTGTCATCTTGGCCTCTTCCAAGGCAGTTTGAATAAAGCTGGAGGCTTCGTGTTTGGCTTGCGCCTTCACCGCTTCAATCATCTGCTCTTTCGCTTGATCCGCCGTGATGCCCGCCAAACTTTCCAGTTTGTTCAGTTGCTCTTGGAGGGCCTTATGCAGCTGGGATTCTTTCGCTTGGATCCCTTCCAACTTCCGAGCATAGCTCTCCTCCAATTTGTTCAACTCCTTTTCGCGGTGGCGAACTTCTTCTACCGATTTGCTGTGATCGCGCTGGGCTTCCTTCAGTTGGGCATGTTGGTCCCGAATCTTAGCTTCACGCTCTTGCGAACGCTGCTCGTGCTTTTCTTTCAGTTCCAAATAGCGCTCCTTGGATTGGAGCATCTTCTCTTTTTTTAGGGCTTCCCCGTCTTTTTCAGCTTCCCGAAGAATGGCCTCCGCTTTGGCCTTTAACGCTGTCTTCTGCACGGCAACCGCACCTACGGCACCTCCTGCTAGACCCGCCAAAACGGCTAAAATGGTCTCTATCATGGTGTTCTACTCAATGTCCATTCCCAACAGACGTTCTGTCGGGGGTGGGCAGAGAAATCCCCTATTGGCTCAGAACGGCATCCAACTGGGCTTGAACGCTTTCTAAACGTCCTAGAATGACTTCTTGGTCCTTGCTATCCCCTCCTTTAAGCCCCAACAGTTGGTTGGCGAGTTGAAGGGCACACATGGCCAATGCATCTTGCTTATCCCCCACAGCATAGCGCTCCTCAAAGCGCTGCATGGCGGATTGTATCATGGACACAGCCTTACGGACCTGTTCTTCCTCCTTGCGTTCAATCGTAAGGGGATAGTTCCTTCCGGCTATGGATACTTTTATTTTGAGCGAGTCATTCATTTCCAGTTGGGTTTAGGCGTTCAGTTGTGCCACGCACTTGTTGATTTCCCGGACCCATTCGTTCAACTGCTGCTTCAGTGCCCGGCGTTCTTCCTGGGTACCGTTAAATGCCATCAGCAAACGAAGTTGTTCAATTTCACTGCGCAGATCCGCCGCTTTCTTGCGCTCTTGTGCCAATTCGTGGGTCATAGAGGCTATCGTGGCGGCTTGTGATTCCAGCTCACCAATGGCCAAACGGTACTTCTCAATCAAGGAATGTACTTGATCTTGAATGCGTTGTACCTGTTCGAGTGTGTTGGACATGCCTGTGGAATTTGAACTCTCAAACTTAGCCATTCCCCGGCGCAATTCCTATCTTCCGTTGCAGGTATGCGACGCATTTTTGTGATCCTTTTTAGTCTTTCTTTCCACTCGGTATTGGCTCAGTCTCCCATAGCGATGCAACCTATTGCGGGGGACGTTGACTTTGCGGGAACCTTTGGAGAGCTTCGTTCCCACCACTTCCATTCGGGGGTAGACATTCGCACTGGGGGACAAACGGGATGGCCCGTCCGGGCAGTCCAGGACGGTTATTTGAGCCGAATGGTCGTTAGGCCCGATGGTTTTGGTTGGGCCCTATACCTCCGGCACCCCAACGGATACACCTCCGTTTATGCCCATTTAGAGGACTTTAAACCCGAATGGCATGCACTCCTGCTCCAACGCGCAGAGGCGGCACGCTCCAACCGACTGGACCTCTATTTTTCCGAAGGACACTATCCGGTCAAAGCAGGCGACACCATTGCCTGGTCGGGCAATTCGGGTGGATCTGCCGGCCCCCATTTGCACTTTGAATGGAGAGACACGCGCACCGAAGAGCCCTTAAACCCTTTTTCCTTTGGCATGAACTACGGGGACTATAGCTATCCGCCAAAAAGCCTGGCGCTGCATACGGCTGACGGGCAAAAGGCGGTC
>DLWR01000079.1 GCA_003444795.1 Cryomorphaceae bacterium | reverse complement strand
CAATACCGACCGCAACCGCACGTCTCCTTTCGCGTTCACGGGCAACAAGTTTGAGCTCCGCGCCGTGGGATCAACCGCCAACTGTTCGGCTTCCATGACCGTTATTAACTTGATTGTGGCTGATCAATTGAAGAAATTCAAGTCGGAAGTCGATGCCTTGATCAAAGGAGGCATGAAGAAAGACGATGCCCTCTTCAATGTGTTGAAAGACTACATCAAGGCGTCTAAAGCCATTCGTTTTGAAGGAGATGGCTATTCAGATGCTTGGAAGAAAGAAGCGGAGAAGCGCGGCCTCAAAAACACGCCCGATACCCCTCGCGCCTTGGATTTCTATGTTAGCAAAGAAGCGCAAGCCCTTTTCACAGAGCACGGCGTTTTGAGTCATGTGGAGTTGGAAGCGCGTTATGAAATCTTGCAGGAGGAATACTATAAGAAGATTCAAATTGAGTCTCGCACATTGTCGGATTTGGTGAAGAATCACATTGTTCCAACGGCGATTGAGTACCAATCCATCTTGAGTCAAAACGTCATGCGCTTGAAGGAAGTGCTTCCTGCGGACAGCTTTAAGCGTTTGAGTAAGGAGCAAGTGGACATGATCATTGAGATTTCCGAGCGTATTTCAAAGGTCCTCTCTCAGGCGGAAGAAATGACCGAAGCCCGCAAGGCGGCCAACAATATCGCGGACACCCGCGAGCGTGCACTGGCCTACTGCGATACCGTGAAACCCTACTTTGAAACCATCCGCTACGAGGTGGATAAGTTGGAGTTGTTGGTGGACAACGAGATGTGGCCCCTTCCCAAGTACCGCGAAATGCTTTACATTCGATAAGAACCGAAGCATACTTCGTAAAAAATCGACCCCCGCGGCTGTGCCCGGGGGTCTTTTTTTGCGAGGATTTGGCTACTTTAGTGGTTTAACCCCACTATGCACACATGCACGCGGTCATGAAGAAGGCATTTTACCTGTTTACTCTCCTCTTTACGTTCGGCTTTACAGCTACAGTTTTTGCCCAGGATGCAGAGGCTGAGGAATCCAAAAGCCCGCGCATTGTGCGTCAAGCAGATGGCTTCTATGATGGTAAGGAGTATACCCAAGCCATTAACCTATACAAGAAGGCCTATTCCAAGGTGAAAACCCGCGATGAGAAGGCTGAAATCGCCTTCCGTTTAGGGGAATGCTACCGCTATACCTTCCAATACAAGCAGGCGGAAGCGCAGTACACGCGGGCCCTCAAGATGAAGATGGAAACCGCGGAGGTCTATTTGGGCATTGCGGAAATGCTTAAATACCAAAGCGAGTACGAAGACGCCCTTAAAGCCTACGAAGATTTCGGACGCGCGTTCCCCAGCGATGATCGCGGTCCCGCAGGGGTTCAATCATGCCAAGACGCTGTAGCATGGCAGAAGTCTTTGACGCGTTTCCAGGTGGGCAACTTGACCAGCCTCAATTCATCTTCCCATGACTTCGGCATGACCTTTAGCGGTCGGCCAGATACTTACGAAGAGATTCTCTTTACTTCTATGCGTGAAGGGGGTATTGGCCGAAAGAAGGACGGCTGGACCGGTGAGCGCTTTTCCGACATCTATTCTTCTGAACGATTGAATGCGGATGGCAGTTCACGTGCTAAAAAGAGCCGTGGCCGAGCACCAAAGGCCGATCCTACAGCCGCAAAAGTTCAGTCCTTCTCGGAGCCTGTATTACTTCCAGAGGCGATTAACACGGAAGATCATGAGGGAAGCCCGGTCTTCGATCAGCGTCGTCGTACGATGTACTTCACACGCTGTATGGATGTTCGTCGCCAGCAATTGGGCTGTGCGATCTATTCCACACGGAAAGCAGGTTTGACCTGGCAGGAGCCTCAACTGATTGTTATTGCGACCGACTCTTCGAAGTCGGTGGGTCACCCCGCTATTAGCCCGGACGACCAAACGCTTTTCTTCGCGGGTGATTTAGATGGTTCTGTTGACGGGTCCAAGGATTTGTGGATGGTTAAGGTGGACAAGAAGGCCCGTGGTTGGGGTGAGCCTATCAATTTGGGCAGCCTCGTCAATACCCCTGGAGACGAGCTCTATCCTTTCTTGCACGACGACGGCTATTTATATTTTGCATCAAACGGTTTGCCAGGAATGGGGGGCTTTGACCTCTACCGCGTCGAGTTGGGAGCTGATGGCATGCCTACGGGTATTCCTGAAAACTTAAAGGCGCCTATCAATAGCTCGGCAGACGACTTTGGTATTCTGCTACGCCCAGGGGGCATGCAGGATGGCTATTTCATCTCCAACCGTAGCGGAGGTCAAGGGGGCGACGATATCTGGACCTTGTATGAAGTGCCTTTGAAGTACCGCATTTCTGGAAACTTGGTGAGCTCCAAAGACGATCAGCCTTTAGGGGGTGCCGCGGTGAAAATCACAGGGAGCGATGGTTTCAGCCAAGTGGTTCAAACAGGAAAGGATGGAAGCTTTGTTTTGGAATCCGATGACCTGAATGGGGATGTGACCTACAGCTTTGCTTTTGAAAAGAAGAAATTCTTGAACTCGGGCGCACGTGCCAATACCAACGCCTTGGCCCTAGAAGCCTTCAATTACATGGAGGTCCAGAACGTCTACATGCACACCGTAGAAGTGAAGGCGAAGATGGATCCCATTGAGATTCCTATCATTCTTCCTGACGTCTACTTTGCCTTGGCCAAGTGGGACTTGAACGATCAAGCCCGCGCCGCATTGGATACGGTGGTGAAGACCTTGACGTTGAACCCAAACATTGTCATTGAACTTCGTTCGCACACGGACTACCGCGATGTGGATGACAAGAACCAAATTTTGTCTCAGCACCGTGCTGACACCTCGGTGAGCTACCTGATTTCTCGCGGCATTCATCCTGACCGTCTAGTCGCGGTCGGTATGGGGGAGAGCCAGCCATTTGAAATCCCACAGGGCTACAAAAGCCTCGGAGCAGATCTCTTCCCAGCGGGAACGCAATTAACTGAGCGCAACATCAAAAAAATGCCCGCCTCTCAGCAGGAAGTTGCCAACCAAATCAACCGCCGTACCGACTTCCGCGTCATTCGCGATGACTATGTCCCTCCTGTGGATTCTAGCGCCCTGGCGGCCGCTGAGGCAGAAAAAACCAAGGAAGACGACACGCCAAAAATTGGCCAGATGTACACGGTTCAGGACCGCGATACCTACACGACCATTTGCCGGAATGCCAACATTACCATTTCAGACCTCAAGCGTTTGAACGGTGGTTTGCGCGGTGTTCGCCCATTCCCCGGTATGGTGTTGAAGGTGACGGTTCGTGGCGACTACACGGAGTTTGATAAAACGCACCGCCAAGTAGCTGTGGGCGAGTCCTTCAAGACTATTGCTAAAGAATTGGGCATGCGTCCAAAGGAATTGGAGGCGATGAATCCCGAGTACGAAGACGAGCTTCCTGCAGGTACCTACATCCGTATCCAGTAAGGGCTGCATCGTACCTTTGCGGTATGGAGCAGAGCGCACGATATGCGGGCCGAGGAGTATCCTCTGGCAAGGAAGAAGTACATAAAGCCATCAAGCATATTGACAAAGGGCTCTTTCCAAAGGCCTTTTGCAAAATTGTTCCAGATGACCTCACGGGCTCTGAGGAGCATTGCTTGGTCATGCACGCTGATGGTGCGGGCACAAAGTCGTCTTTAGCCTACCTCTATTGGAAGGAAACGGGAGATTTGAGCGTTTGGAAAGGCATTGCGCAGGACGCCGTCATCATGAACGTGGACGACCTCATCTGTGTGGGTGCCACGGGTCCCATCCTGCTTTCTAGCACTATTGGCCGAAACAAAAACAAAATTCCTGGCGAAGTCCTGTCCGCCCTCATCTCTGGTACGGAGGAGGTCTTGGCAGAATTGCGCGCCAACGGGATTGATATTCGTTCCACAGGCGGTGAAACGGCGGATGTGGGGGATTTGGTCCGAACCATCATCGTCGACAGCACCGTGGTGGCGCGCTTGCGCCGCGACCAGGTCGTGGATAATGCGGGTATCAAAGCTGGTCAGGTCATCGTGGGCTTAAGCTCCTACGGTCAGGCCACCTACGAATCCGAATACAACGGCGGCATGGGCAGCAACGGCCTGACTTCCGCGCGGCATGACGTTTTTCATGCCTTGTTGGCAGAGCGCTACCCAGAAAGTTTTGATCCAGAAGTTCCGGCGGATTTAGTGTACAGTGGCACCAAATCGTTGACGGATGCCATCGAAGGGAGCCCACTCAACGCGGGAAAACTCGTCCTTTCTCCCACGCGTACCTACGCACCCATCATCGCAGTAGTTCTCAAGCATCTCCGTCCGCACATCGGCGGGATGGTGCATTGCTCCGGGGGTGCTCAGACCAAAGTGCTGCATTTTGCGACGGAAGGAAAAATCATTAAGGATAATCTCTTTCCGATCCCGCCATTGTTCAAATTGATTCAAGCGGAGTCGCAAACGCCTTGGCGCGAAATGTACCGGGTCTTCAACATGGGCCACCGAATGGAAATCTACGTGGATCCTGCCCATGCCGATGCGATCATCGGCATCTCCGCTTCCTTTGGGGTGGAGGCCCAAATCATCGGTCGCGTTGAACCCAATCCCACGCCAGAAGTCCATCTCCAAACTCCTGAAGGTTGGGAGATTTACACGGCTTAAGCGATGAATTTGGCCGAGAAACTAGATGCTATCTACGTTCGCTTTGAAGAAGTGAATGACCTGCTCATGCAGCCTGAATTGGCCGCGGACCGAACGCGTTTCGTTCGCCTGAACCGCGAATTCAAAGACTTGCAAACTCTCATGGAGGCCCGCGACCGCTACTTACAAACTGCGGGCCGACTGGAAGAGGCGAAAGAAATTCTGCTCAACGAGAAGGACCTTGAAATGCGCGAACTCGCACAAGGTGAATTGGCTGAGCTTGAACCCAGTCTCGAGGCCTTGACCGTTGAAATTCAACAGCTGCTCATTCCCAAAGATCCCGAAGACGCCAAAGACGCGGTCTTGGAAGTGCGCGCTGGCACTGGGGGAGATGAGGCGGGCCTCTTTGCCGGAGAACTCCTCCGCATGTACATCCGCTTCCTCGAAGACAAAGGCTGGACCTATGAACTCCTAAGTGCCACAGAGGGCGCGGCGGGTGGCATCAAGGAAGCCAGTATTCAAGTGCGCGGCGAGGATGT
>DLWR01000228.1 GCA_003444795.1 Cryomorphaceae bacterium | reverse complement strand
GGCCAAGGGATTGACCATGCTTAGGTTGAAGTTGGAAGCATCCATTCGGAGGCCGAGGTTGAGCGTGCCCCGCCCGTTTTGTGAGGTCTGTGCGTAGGAGGTGAAAAGTCCTGCTTGCGTATACCCTAAGGTGCTTTGCAGATCGTTGGTATCTACGCCCGCTAGACTTCCTTTCAGTGCCCACATGTTTACGCCGAGGAGAACGGCTTCGAGGCTACCGCCCAGGGTGAATTTGCGGTTCTCGATGTCCCAAACGCGATCAAAACGCATGCGCGTGCGGTCTTCGTAGGAGCGGTAGCGCAGTTGACGGTCGGCCTCATCGTTCGTATTGCCTACAAATTTGTCGGCATCGTTGGTGATTCGGTCATGGCTCACCACCAAGGATTGGACCCCATTGCTGTAGAATCTGCGGTAGCGCACACCCAAAACTTCTGTGCTTTGTTGGCCTTCAGGAATGTACCCGACGTTATAGAGCAAGGCATCACTGCCTCGGCCCTCTTTGTATACGCGGTAGGAATCCCAACCTCCAACCCCTAGAACGGTGAGGTCCGCATGGTCGCCGATGCGTGTGTAGTATTTGAACTGCGCATCCTGATACGTGGGCAGGACGGGAATGTTGAAGAGTTTGAAATAGTGCTGGGAGAAGCTATTTCGGGCCGAAACCATCAAGCCCGAACGCCCTTTCAAGGGAATTTCTAGCGTGGCACCGACATCCGTGGCCCCCAGCGTCATGCGAACACCGGGACGATCGCTACGCGCCTGGCGCAAATCCAGCTCGAGTGCACCGGAAAGGACATTGCTCATGCTTGACGGAAAGGCCCCGGAGTACAACGCAGCACCCTGAATAAAGTCCATATTGAGCAGGCTGACGGCACCGCCACTGGCCCCTTGAATGCTGAAGTGGTTGATGGTGGGGAGGTCAATGCCATCCATGCGGTAGGCATTTTCACTGGACGCTCCGCCACGAATGGAAATGTTGTACCCAAAGCTGGATTTTGGAAGAACGCCGGGAAAACTTTGGATGGCCTTGCTAATGTCAAGGGTAGCTCCGGGCATACGCTGCATTTCGGACCAGTTGATATTCTTGATGGAGAGGGGCGTTTCCTCAGTGGTTTTGAAGGCTTGGGCGCTCACCGATACTTCGTTGAGTTCGGTACGTGGGCGCTCGACCTCAATGATGAGCTCCAAGGGCTTTACGCCGTTCAGCATTTGTTCGTGCAAGACCTTAAACGAGTTGCCATCAGGGCTGCTGACCCGAATGTTGCAAAGCCCACTGGGGAGGTTCCCAAAGGAGAAAGTTCCTTCTCTCGTGGCGGATTGCTCTGCGCGAAAATCCCCTTGGACCACCGCGATGCGGTAGCCTGAAGCAGGCTCAAAACTTCCTTCAAATACGACTTGTCCGCGGAGGACGGTATTTTGCGCTGAAGCGGCGAACGGCAACAGCGTCAAAATGAAAAATGCCCGAAAAATTGCTTTCACGCCGCGAAAGTATATGCCCTATCGCGCAACGGATACCCAAAAAAGTAAAAAAGTAGCCCTACTGGTTGTACTGGTTCATGGCCATCTGCGGGCCGGCGAGCACAAAGGTTTCGAGCAGTTTGATGGCGCGCTCCACGCCAGGGGTGACAAACTCCATTTCGGTGGCTTGCCACTTGCCAAGAACGAAGTCAACTTGATGTCCTTTTGGGAAATGCTGGCCTATGCCAAAACGCAGGCGGGCATAATCTTGCCGGCCTAAAACAGCCTGAATGTCCTTTAAGCCATTGTGGCCACCATCCGAACCTTTGGTTTTCATTCGGACTTTGCCGATCTCTAAGGCCAGTTCGTCCACGATGACCACGACATTTTCTAGAGGAATTTTCTCTTCCTCCATCCAGTATCGGACGGCTTTCCCACTCAAATTCATGTAGGTGGTCGGCTTGATGAGGATCACCTGCCGGCCTTTCAGCTTGATTTCCGCGCGGTCGGCGTACCGCGCGGCGCTAAAAACAGACGTGGACGCCTGAGCCCAGGCGTCCACGATGTCAAATCCTATGTTATGTCGTGTCTGGGCATACTCGGGTCCCGGGTTGCCCAACCCAACCATTAGGAATTTTTTCATTCAGCAGCTGCTTCGGTAGCTTCAGCGCTTTCAGCAGCAACTTCAGCGCCTTCAGCACCTTCGTCTGTTTCTTCTTCGTCAGACACAGCCTTACGAGACATCTTGATCGTCACAACAACCGCTGCGTCCGCATTCAAAATTTCAAAGGGCTTGCCAACTTTCACGTCGCTCACGCGCACAGACTGACCAATACGGAGTTCGGTGATATCGTGCTCGATTACCGAAGGAAGATCGTTGATGTGGCCCTTGATTCGCAAAGAGCGGAGAACCGACTTCAACTTACCACCGTTGCGGACACCGCGTGCGTTACCGGTCATCATGACGGGGACATCGATGGTTACAGGTTTGCCATCTAATACTTCGATCAAATCCATGTGGATCAATTGGTCCGTCAAAGGATGGAACTGCATGTCTTGGATAACCGCTTGGATGGCTTTGCCGTCCAATTCGATGTTAGCTACACGAGCTTCCGCCGTGTACACCAGTTCGCGGAAGGCGAGGATAGGCGCACTGAAGTGGATGGGCTCATTACCGCCATAAACAACGCAGGGAACTTGGCCTTCTGCGCGAACTGCTTTAGCGTATTTGCTACCGAGGTCGGTGCGGACAGTTCCTTTAATGGTTACGGATTGCATGGGATGGAGATTTCAGAGTTTACATTACAAAGTGGCCGCTGATGGACTCATTCGAGTTCACCTTGTGCATCACAGCGGCAAAAAGATTACCAATTGGCACCACTCGAATCTTTGGAGACGATTGGGTCTGTGGAATCGTGTCAGTGATGACCAATTCTTCCAGGGCCGAATTTTCAATACGTTCTACAGCGTTACCCGAAAGCACGCCGTGGGTACAATACGCACGCACCGATTTGGCGCCTTGCTCCATGAGCATGTCGGCGGCCTTGGTCAAGGTTCCAGCCGTATCGACCATGTCGTCGAGCAGTACGACGTTTCGGCCCGTTACATCGCCAATCACTGTCATCTTGTCGATAACGTTGGCTTTTTTGCGCTGCTTGTAGCATATGACGACTTCAGCGCCGAGTTGGTTGCCGTAGGCCGTAGCACGTTTAGAACCGCCCATATCCGGAGAGGCAATGGTCAGGTCGTCCAACTTCATGGCTTCGATGTCCGAAATGAAGAGGGTAGACGAGTAGAGGTGATCGACGGGACGCTCGAAGAAGCCTTGGATTTGGTCCGCGTGCAGGTCCATGGTCATCACACGCGTAGCGCCGGCTGCTTCTAAGAGCTTGGCGACCAATTTTGCGGTGATGGGAACACGAGGCTTGTCTTTTCGATCCTGACGGGCATATCCAAAGTAGGGAATGACCGCCGTGATGTGACGTGCCGAAGCGCGCTTGGCCGCGTCAATCATCTGCAAAAGCTCAAACAGGTTGTCTGAGTTGGGCATTGTACTCTGGATGAGAAACACCCGGCTGCCGCGTACGGACTCTTCAACTGAAGGCTGGAATTCACCGTCTGAAAC
>DLWR01000121.1 GCA_003444795.1 Cryomorphaceae bacterium | reverse complement strand
TATTCGGGTAGCATCTGTTGTGATTAACGTGATTTCTACGATACCCGTACCGCCAGATTTGTCGCAGGCATGTGTGTCGAAAGAACCGACTGGTGGATTGACCATCAACTGGGGCTACCCCTTGGATACTGGTATGAATTTCGATGCCTATGTGGTGTTCCGCGGAGGATCGCCGACTGTTCCCTTCATTGCGATTGATACGATCTGGAACTATAGCGCCCAGTCGTACACGGACGTTGCCCCATTGAACGGTGCGAACTACTACTACATGCGATCTCTGGGCGGATGTGGGTACACCTCAGTCACTTCGGATACCATTCGCCTGATGGAGCTGTCCGTTACTCCTATTCCTCCTACGAACTCTTCTGTGGCCCAGTTAGATTGGAATGCTCCATACAGCGGCGCAACTCCAACCTATGAAATTTGGCGCCGTCCCCAAGGAACAGGAGCGACGGGTTGGGCTCAAGTGGCGACTACCACTAACAAGACCTACAATGACACTGTCAACATTTGTGGACAAGATTTAGAATACCAAATCCGCATCAACGGAGCCTGTAATTCTACTCTAGATGGTGGGTTCTTCTCAGACCAAAACAACACCGATGTGCTGAAAATCGATTCGGTGACCGTGAACGGAGGTACTGCTTTGATTTCGTGGACGCCAGGAACCAATGGCGACATTGTGAACTACGATATTTTAGAATGGGTGCCTGGTACGGGCTGGAATTCCATTGCGACCGTACCTAACACGGTGAGCATGCCTTATCCATTGCCGGGTGCCACGCCAGGGTCTTCGGTGAAGAGCTACAAAGTCATGTCTACGGATAGCTGTGGCAACCAAAGCTCTGACCTCCTAGTGTCTGCGCACAACAACATCTTATTGACAGAGAATATGGATCCCTGTGAAGGCATTATGCGTCTTCGTTGGAACCAGTACCGTGGCTGGGCTGGTGGCGTAAAAGAATACCGTGTTCTGGCAGATGTGACACCTCCGGGAGGTCCTACTCAGGTCGGTGTTTTGCTTGCCACTAAGGCGCCCGGAGACACGGCGTTTAATACCCGTGACCTCATTGGTGGCTGGTCCTATTGCTACTACATTAAGGCGGTCGACACGGCGGGTGCACGCTTCTCGTCCTCCAATGAAGTTTGTATTAATTCTTTAGCAGTACAGCGCTCACGCTTGTTGTACATGGCCAAGACATCCGTCCGCAGCGACAATGCCGTTGAACTGGTGGCCTTTATTGATCGGGATGCGGATATCATTCACTTTGATTTGCAGCGTGCAGACCGTGATGGTGCGCCCTTCACCTCCTTGGGCTTGATTCCAAAGCCAGTAACCGGACCATGGGAGATTCGCTTCAAGGATTTCTCGGCAGATCCCAACAACCACCGCTACCTCTATCGCTTTGTAGCGACGGATAGCTGTGGTGGTATTGACACAGCCTCAAACATTGGAACGAACATTCTGCTGGAAGTAGAGCCGGTGGACAACTTGACCAATATCCTTACCTGGAATCCCTACCGTGATTTCATGGGAGGTGTGCTGAAGTACGATATCTACCGCAGTGTTGGTGAAAATGGCAGTATGGTCTTCGTGGGCACGACCACAGACACCATCTACACGGATAACATCCGTCCGTTGGGTGACAACGTGGGTATTTTCTGCTACAAAGTGGTGGCGACTGAGGGGCCCAGCCCCTTGATGTTCACCGATTACGATGGCTCCGTATTTACTTCTACGTCCAACGTGGTTTGCGCAGAGCACAATCCTCGCGTGTTCATTCCAAATTCCTTCAATCCAAATTCGGACGTGCTGGAGAACCGAACCTGGAGACCCAAGCAAGTCTATGTGGAGAGTGGCACCTACTCGCTCGAGATCTTTGATCGTTGGGGCAACAAGGTCTTCACCACCTCAGACGAGATGAAAGGCTGGGATGGTACCATCGATGGCACCAAGGCCGCTGAGGGTAGCTATATCTACCAATTGAACTACCGCTCAAAGCAAGGTGAGCCCGTTGATCTGCGAGGAACGCTCCTCCTGATCTACTAGGCTTCTCAAGCTTCACGCTAAAAGCCGCCCCCAAAAAGGGCGGCTTTTTCGTTATCTTTGCATGCAATTTAGACCGTAAATTGCGCCATGGATTCCAACCTTCCTAAAGTCATCGGTGAGTACCTCACGTACGACGACGTCCTCCTCGTTCCCGCTTATTCAGAAGTCCTTCCACGCGATGTGCGGATTGAATCGAAATTCACTCGCCACATCATGTTGAAGACGCCGATTATCAGTTCGGCTATGGACACCGTCACGGAAGCCACCATGGCGATTGCTATGGCGCAAGACGGTGGAATAGGTGTCCTTCACAAGAACATGAACGCGGAAAAGCAAGCGATGGAGGTGCGCAAAGTCAAGCGTGCCGAAAGTGGTATGATCCTGGATCCCGTCACGCTCAGTCCTGAGGCCCTTATTGGCGAGGCGAAAAAACTCATGGCCGAGTACCGCATTGGTGGCATACCCGTTGTTGATGCGGATAAGAAATTAATTGGCATCATTACCAACCGCGATTTGCGCTTTGAAACCGAAGACCAGAAAACGGTGGGTTCTGTCATGACAGCTCAGCCCTTGGTGACGGCCAACGAGCGCACCACTATGGATGAAGCAGAAGGCATCCTGCAGGCCAATAAAATTGAAAAACTACCGGTTGTGCGTAAAGACGGCACCTTGATGGGCCTGATTACCTACCGAGATATTAGCAAAAAGCGTAACAAGCCCAATGCGAACAAAGATGCCTTTGGTCGTCTGCGGGTAGCGGCGGCAGTGGGAGTGACGCCCGATATTTTGGACCGTGTGAGTCTATTGGTCGCGGCCAATGTCGATGCGATTGTCATTGACACCGCGCACGGTCACACGCAAGGGGTGGTGGATGCCTTGAAAAAAGTAAAAGGCCAGTTTCCTGATTTGGACGTGGTGGTCGGAAATATTGCGACCGCTGAAGCGGCAAAATTCCTGGTGGAAGCCGGTGCAGATGCCGTGAAAGTGGGCATCGGACCTGGTTCCATTTGCACCACGCGTGTGGTAGCAGGTGTTGGCGTGCCCCAATTATCTGCCGTTATGGTGGTTTCGGAGGCGATTAAAGGCTCTGGAGTTCCCGTAATTGCAGATGGCGGAATTCGCTATACGGGCGATATTGTGAAGGCTATTGCCGCAGGGGCAGATTCGGTGATGTTGGGCTCATTGCTCGCAGGCACCAATGAAGCACCTGGTGAATCCATTATTTTGGATGGTCGTCGCTTTAAGTCCTACCGAGGCATGGGCTCCGTAGAGGCTATGGAAGCGGGATCTAAGGATCGCTACTTCCAAGATGTAGAAGACGACATTAAAAAACTCGTTCCTGAAGGCATCGTTGGTCGCGTACCGTATAAAGGCGAAGTCAAAGACGTGATGTATCAGTTCATCGGTGGTTTGCGTGCCGGCATGGGCTATTGTGGTGCAAAGGATGTGGAAACCTTAAAAGAGAAAGCGCAATTTGTGCGCATTACGGCTTCAGGTATTGCCGAAAGCCATCCTCACGACGTGACCATTACCCGCGAGGCGCCAAATTACAGCCGTTAAGGTTTTTCAGCCGCAGATTCTGCGGCTTGGATGGCTCTGAATTCTTGAAAGCACTGGAGTAAACTTTGCAGGAGGACATAGTCTGTCGCAGAGCGGATTTGGCTTTCATTCCACTGACAAAAGAGGAGAAGCTCTTCCACTTGCGCGGTAGTCAATCCGGTGAGTTCAAACAACGCCGTTCTGTTTTGACTTTCAGCCAATTTCTCGCGATACGATTCGCTTTCCAATATGGCTTCTAGCTCACGTAGCTGCCGGGGCCTGTTCCCAAATTGATCGTACAATAGGTCTAAGGGGTTGGCTATGGTAGGTTTTACTCGAGTCGGCACCTGAATATTCGCCCCCTCTGGGCGCGCTGGGCTCTGCAGGGGCATGTCTTTGGGCAAGTTGCTCGTCAATTTATAGGCGGTTACCGGCACCTCTTCCAAAAGGTAGTTTTGCGGGAGCAAGCTTATTTGCACGTTCTGTTCGGCCCGAATCGCCGCATAGCGATAGGAAAAGCCGGGCTTTGAAAACACCAAGGTGTCGCCTACTTGTCCGCGTAGACTAAAGCGTCCGTCCATTTCGCTAGCAAAGGCTTCTTCCGTCCGGGCATTGACAATGATGACCCAGGGCAGGGGTTCAAGCGTCTTGTCTTCAACGATTCGGCCTGAAAAAAGCACGTTCGATTGCGCAAAGGCGCTAATGACCCCAAGAAAAAAACAAAGAAATAGGCGATGTCGCATGCAGAAGGGGAAATTACAACAACCATGCCTCGCAGGAATACCGATATTTGCACTACAATTCACGTATTCATGTCAGACGATAAGAAAATCATCTTTAGCATGTCGGGAGTCTCCAAGATTCTCCCGAACAACAACAAAGCCATCCTCAAAGACATCTATTTGAGCTTCTTTTACGGCGCGAAAATTGGCATCATTGGTCTGAACGGTTCGGGTAAATCAACCTTGCTGAAAATCATTGCTGGGGTAGAAAAGAACTACCAAGGAGATGTGGTCTTTGCGCAAGGCTATACCGTAGGCTTTCTGGAGCAGGAGCCGCAGCTTGATGAGACGAAAACCGTCATGGATATTGTGAAGGAAGGCATGTCGGAAACGGTAGCCATCTTGGAAGAATACAATCAAATCAACGATCAGTTTGGCTTGCCGGAGGTCTATGAAAATCCCGACAAGATGGAAAAGTTGATGAACCGCCAAGCGGAATTGCAAGACCGCATTGATGCCAGCAATGCCTGGGAATTGGAAACGGTTCTCGCGCGTGCGATGGACGCGCTGCAATGCCCAGAAGGGGATACCCCTATCAGCGTACTTTCAGGTGGTGAGCGCCGCCGTGTGGCTCTGTGCCGCTTGCTACTTAAGAATCCGGACGTCTTGCTCTTGGACGAACCTACCAACCACTTGGACGCAGAGTCCATTTTGTGGTTGGAGCACCACCTGCAGCAGTACAAGGGTACCGTTATTGCCGTCACGCACGACCGCTATTTCTTGGACAATGTCGCGGGCTGGATTCTAGAATTGGACCGGGGTGAAGGCATTCCTTGGAAAGGCAATTATTCTTCTTGGCTGGATCAGAAGACCAAGCGTTTAGAACAGGAGGAAAAGCAAGCGACCAAGCGCCGCAAGACCTTGGAGCGCGAGCTGGAGTGGGTGCGCATGAATCCAAAAGGACGTCAAGCCAAGTCTAAGGCCCGTTTGAGCAGCTACGACAAGCTGATGAATGAAGAGCAAAAGGACAAGGAACAGCGCCTAGAAATTTTCATTCCAAACGGACCGCGCTTGGGCACCAATGTGATCGAGGCAAAAAATGTCAAAAAAGGCTTTGGCGACCGCTTGCTCTATGAAGACTTGAATTTCAACTTGCCTCCTGCGGGAATTGTAGGCATCATTGGACCTAATGGTGCGGGTAAGACGACCATTTTCCGCATGATTATGGATCAGTTGCAGCCCGATGGGGGTGCCTTTGCGGTAGGAGAGACGGCAAAAATTTCCTACGTGGACCAGAGTCACGCCAAATTGGACCCTGAAAAATCCATCTATGAAATCATCGGCGATGGGCAGGAGCAGTTTGAACTAGGTGGACAAATTGTCAACAGCCGCGCCTATTTGGCGCGTTTCAACTTCAGTGGTGGGGACCAATCCAAGAAGATTGGCATTCTGTCTGGTGGTGAGCGCAACCGTTTACACCTGGCTATGGCCTTGAAGGAGGGTGGTAATGTGTTGCTTTTGGACGAGCCTACCAACGATTTGGATATCAATACCTTGCGTGCGCTTGAGGAAGGCTTGGAACACTTCGCTGGTTGTGCCGTTATCATTTCGCACGACCGTTGGTTCTTAGACCGCGTTTGTACGCACATCCTTGCCTTTGAAGGTGACTCTCAGGTGTACTACTTTGAGGGTTCTTTCTCGGACTATGAGGAAAACAAGAAAAAACGTCTTGGCGGAACGTCTGCTGAGCCCAAGAAATTCAAATACAAGAAACTCGTCAAGTAATGAAGCCCCGCGTAGCCAAAGGAACCCGCGATTTTTCCGCCCTAGAGGTAGCCAAACGTCAGTACGTCATGCATGTGCTGCGGACCACCTTTGAGGTTTTTGGCTACAGCCCGCTTGAAACACCTAGTTTTGAAAATCTCGAAACCTTAATGGGTAAGTACGGCGAGGAAGGGGATCGATTGATTTTCAAGATTTTGCGTTCGGGGGACTTCATGAAGTCCGTCGAAGATCCCAGCAATCCCAAGGGTAGCGAGGTGGCCGACAAGGCCTTGCGCTATGACTTGACGGTTCCGTTTGCGCGCTACGTGGTGCAGAATGCAGGGCAACTCGCTTTGCCGTTTAAGCGCTACCAAATGCAACCTGTTTGGCGTGCGGACAATCCTCAAAAAGGCCGCTTCCGCGAATTCTACCAATGCGATGCAGACGTGGTGGGAAGCAAAAGCCTGTGGCAAGAGGTTGAACTCATCCACTTGTACCAACAGGCCTTCCAAGCCCTCAAACTTCCCGTCACGATTCGACTGAACAACCGAAAGGTATTGGCCGGTATAGCGGAAGTAAGCGGTGTGGGTGATCGCCTGGTGGATTTTACTGTGGCCTTGGACAAGTTGGACAAAATTGGAAAGGCTGGGGTACTCGCCGAATTGGAATCCAAAGGGTTTAGTTCTGCAGAATTGTATTCCCTAGAACCTGCCATGCAAAGTTTTAATGACGTCGCTGGTTCTTTAGAATTTTTACGTAACTGGCTTGCTCCTTCTGCGATTGGCATGCAAGGCGTGAGTGAATTAGAATTTGTCCTGGAGCACGCTGGGGAAGCCCCATTGGCGATTGACATTACCCTCGCTCGAGGTTTGAATTACTACACGGGCTGCATTTTGGAGGTGACCGCCAACGAGGTCCAAATGGGCAGTGTTGGAGGCGGCGGTCGTTACGACGACCTCACGGGTATCTTTGGGCTGAAAGACACTTCTGGGGTGGGTATCAGCTTTGGATTGGACCGAATCATTCTCTGCTTAGAAGAGCTGGGCCGTCTGCCCGTAAGTCTGAGCAACGCTCCTGTTGCCCTTGTTTTTTCCCTGAGTGAAACGGATGCCCCTTATGCCTATGAACTGGCGTTAAGACTGCGCAAAACAGGCCTGCGAGTGGAATTTTATCCGGAAGCGGCTAAATTGAAAAAACAGTTCGATTACGCGGACAAACGTGGGATACCCTTTATCATCTTACTCGGCGAATCGGAACGTGCATCGGGTCAAATTCAGTTGAAAAACTTGGCCAATGGCGAGCAAGAGTCATTGGAATTTAGCGATTTGGTCTCCCGTTTAGCCACTTATTGACCGCTCCAATACGCCCGGTACGTTCCCTCAGGGTCGTACTGCTCGGCCTGTTTCTGGGTATTGAATTTTCGGAAGGGGCGAGGGTCATTGCCGACTCCTGCGATGTAGGCCCAATTGCCCCAATTGGAGGCCGCATCATAATCGAGTAGCATGGATTCAAAATAGGCCGCACCGATTCGCCAAGGTTGCTTCAAATCATGAATCCA
>DLWR01000070.1 GCA_003444795.1 Cryomorphaceae bacterium | reverse complement strand
TGTAGTTTTTCACAAAGGCCTGGTGTAGCGGATGTATTTGGTAGGCGTCTTGGTCTGCCGAGGAGGCAAAGTACATGGTTTCTGAAACGCTCCAGTCGCTCACGACGACATCTCGCGGAAGGGTTGAAGCAGGTTCTCCCGTTACCAGCCATTGGACTTCTTGGACGCCACGCAGCGTTGCCAAGCCCTCCTTTAAGCGTGCTTTGTCTTCTGCGGAATCTGGGTTTTTCAGCCAGAAATATACTTGGTGGAGTACGGCACCTTCCTGAAAAGTGGGGCTACTTGTGGGCTCTTGATGGGCGCTTGTAGGGGACTGAGCCCAAGCGAGTTGGGCTATAAAAAGCGCGGAAATTAGAAAGAATGCTTTCATTTTAGTCCGTTGTTTTATAGGTCATTATGGGTCTTAAACATTTTCTAATTGCTTGTGGGAGCCGTCGCAACTAGGCATGCGCTTGGATAGGCCGCAAATACAGTCGTTCATACCCTTCCCTTTGAGGATGCGCGGACGGTATTTTATGACTCGGTCCGTCTTGGTGGCGGATTGCTTGGCGCCGTCAATAAAGAGAATGTAGGCGCGCCGGCGCCCTGGCGTGAGCGCGTCCCAAGCGGATTGAAATGCCGAGTCTTTGTCGAGCTCGGTTTGCAATTCAGCGGGAATCACATAGTCCTCCACCGTTTTCGTTTCAACTTTTAGTCCGGCGCGCTCAATGTCCATGGCCTCCTGGATGTAGGCCTTGAGGACGGGGGCTAGTTTTTGAACCTCTTCCGTTTGGGTAAACTTGATCCAACGGCCAGCTTGGGTGTTTTCTCCGGGTTTGGTCAGTAGACCCTGCGGATCCGCCATAAGTGCCCCGTTGAAGAACGAAATGGCGCAATGGTTTTTAAAGGCGCCTAGGCCAATAATGTTGGTACCTCGGTACATGTAAATAGGGGTGGACCATTTGACGACTTCTTCCAGGTCTTCCTGACGCAACAGGTCAACCAAAGCCCCTAAGGTCTCCTGCCAAACGGCTTGGTCGCTCAAGTAGTGGTCAACGCTGGGGTAGTTTTTACGCATGAGGAGAAAGGTACGAAAGGGTCCCAAGCCTTAGGGCCTCCAACAAGCGCTTTTTCTGCAAGGTTTGCTTGTACACCATGACGATCTGCCGTTGCGCAAGTTCGGATGTGATGGCACTCGTTTTGGTCGTTTGGTGGACCTGGGAAAGTTGGTTTCGCGCCATGTCCGGGATAATGGTGATGCCTCCTTGATGATCGACTAAACGCATCAAGGTTTCCAAACTTCCCGATTGGTAGTGCATGCCTTGACGCTGTGCCGAAACCGCTGGATCGCACAATCCTAGGACTTGGTCGCGCAAACAATGGCCTTGGGCAAGCAGATAGGTGGGCCATTTTTTCAAAGCATCCAGGGTGAGCGCCGATTGGCAAGCCCCCTCCAAATGATACACCCGCAAGCGTTCTGTCCACAACGGAAGTATGTCCAAATGCTGCAGTGAGTGGGAAATGGGAAGCGCCATGATGCCCACATCCACACGCTCCTGTAAAATGGCCTCCAAAAGCTGTTCGGTAGGTAGTTCCTCAATGTCCATTTGGATGTCGGGGTGGGCATCGACCAACTTTGGGAGAATGGTCGGCAGCAGGTAGGGCGCAATGGTCGGAATAGTGGCGATGTGAAGATGACCTTTCAAGTGTTCCTGCTGGTCCGCAATGGCATCTTCAAGGTCCTCGAAGCGTCGGAGCACCTCCAGGAGGTGGGGCAGTAGTTTTTGCGCCAAAGGGGTGGCTTGGACTGGACGGCTAGCCCGATTGACCAGCGCTCCACCCACCAAAGCTTCAAGTCGCTGTATCTGCATCGTCAATGCAGGTTGCGAAATATGCAGGGTATGTGCGGCTGTTGCAAAAGATCCAGCTTTCAGGAGGGCCTCGAAATACTGTACTTGAACTCGGGTAATGGCGCTGCTCATAATAACAAAAACTTATATAAAGATAATAATTATTGAATTTTCTTATATCCAATATGGGGTACTTTTAAGGTTCGGAAAACCTCAGCGCCTTGTGTGCTGTTTACTGCATACAAACCCTTAAAGATGAATGATATGGCGGCAGAGACCCCCAATAGCCACTCCTCGTACAACGTGAACTCGTCCGAGGCAAAATGCCCCTTCACAGGCCACAACGCGCCCAAGGCGGCAGGCCGTGGAACGCGAAACCAAGACTGGTGGCCCAACCAATTGAACCTATCCATCTTGCGCCAGCACTCTGGCTTGAGCAATCCTTTGGAAGCAGACTTTGACTACGCGGCTGCATTTGAATCGCTGGATTATTCCGCTTTGAAGCAGGATATTATTCAATTGATGAAGACTTCGCAGGACTGGTGGCCCGCAGATTTTGGACACTACGGTCCCTTCTTTATCCGAATGGCCTGGCACAGCGCAGGAACCTACCGCACGGGCGATGGCCGCGGTGGTGCAGGAGCGGGTACCCAGCGTTTTGCTCCCTTGAACAGCTGGCCGGATAACGGAAACCTGGACAAGGCGCGTTTGCTTCTTTGGCCCATCAAACAGAAGTATGGTCAGAATATTTCATGGGCTGACTTGATGATCTTGGCGGGTAACGTCGCTTTGGAAGACATGGGCTTCAAGACATTTGGCTTTGGCGGTGGCCGTGCCGACGTGTGGGAGCCCGAAGAGGACATCTACTGGGGCTCTGAGGGCGAATGGCTCGCAGATAAGCGCTACAGCG
>DLWR01000157.1 GCA_003444795.1 Cryomorphaceae bacterium | reverse complement strand
GCTCGGCGACGAAGCCGTTGAAAAAGTCGAAGCCATCCCTTCCGGCTCACTTACGCTCGATTTGGCGTTGGGCATCCAAGGCTACCCCAAAGGGCGCGTGGTCGAAATTTACGGCCCAGAGAGCTCGGGTAAGACAACCCTCGCCATTCACGCCATCGCACAAGCCCAAAAACAAGGCGGAATCTGCGCCATCATCGACGCGGAGCATGCGTTCGACAAGTATTACGCGGAAAACCTCGGCGTCGATACCGAGAACCTGCTCATCTCACAACCGGACAACGGTGAGCAAGGCTTGGAAATCGCCGACAACTTGATCCGCTCCGGCGCCATCGACTTGATCGTCATTGACTCCGTGGCCGCTCTGACTCCACGTGCTGAAATCGAAGGTGATATGTCCGATTCATCCGTCGGCTTGCAGGCTCGACTCATGTCAAAAGCGCTGCGAAAGCTCACCGGCTCCATCAGTAAAACCGGTTGCTGCTGCATCTTCATCAACCAGTTGCGTGAAAAAATTGGTGTCATGTTTGGCAATCCAGAGACGACCACAGGAGGTAATGCCTTGAAATTCTACGCCTCTGTCCGCTTGGACATTCGTCGTTCCACGCAAATCAAGGATGGCGAAAACGTCATCGGCAACCGTACGAAAGTCAAGATTGTCAAGAACAAAGTGGCGCCTCCTTTCCGGGTAGCAGAATTTGACATTCTCTACGGGGAGGGCGTTTCAAAGTTGGGTGAGATCATCGATTTGGGAACCCAGTACGAAGTCATCCAGAAGAGTGGAAGTTGGTTTAGTTACGATGGAACCAAATTGGGCCAAGGCCGTGAAGGGGTGAAGAGCGTGCTCCGCGACAACCCTGAATTAGCGGATGAAATCGAACAGAAGATCATCGCAACGCTACAAAATGGCTAAATCGCTCAACTGGCTTGGGGTCTTTTTCCTAGCGGTTGCCTGTACCTCGGGTAGTCCAGATACTACTCCGGCTGCAGATGCCGCCACCGTAGACCCGGATAGCCTGAACGCCTACCTGGCGGAGAACCCTAATGATGTGTCGGCGCTAAGCCTTCGCGCACGCCGGTATTTGGATGGGGCCAATATTCCGTATGCCTTGGCGGATGCTCAGGCCATTTTGGAATTGGACTCTACCAACCACGATGGCTGGCTGATGTATGGGGAAGCCAATTACCTCACCAATCAGTCGCGTGTGGCTCGTGATGCTTGGCAACGGTGCATCGCGGAACACCCTGCAGAAATCGACTGTCGATTAAAACTAGCGGAGCTCTATTCTATGGTTATGGAATATGACAAGAGCTTGGAATTGGTCAACAAGGTCATTGAATTTGACCCAAACCAAGCGACGGCCTATTTCATCAAAGGTTTAAATATTCGTGACAGCAAGGGCGACACCGCTATGGCACTCTCCTACATCCAAAAGGCCATTGACCTCGACAATGAATACGTCGCAGCCATTGATATGGCGGGCGTCATGACGGCTGCGAAAGGAGATCCTCTCGCACTTAGCTACTACAACCGACTGTTGGAACTTCAACCAGACAACGCCCGTACCTACTATAAAATGGGCATGTATCATCTGGGGGTGGGCAACTACAATGGGGCCATCGAAGCATTTACCAAGTGCACCCAGTTAGATCCCACGGATGCAGAGGCCTTTTACAACCTCGGATACATCCATCTAGAATTGAGTATGCTGAGTGAAGCTCGAAAGCACTTCACATCGTCCATTCAGGCACGCGAAATCAACTACCGCGCCTACTATGGCCGAGCATTTTGTTGGGAGCGTGGAGGGGACGCGGCTAATGCAGAAAAAGACTATCGACAAGCCTTGACCCTCAACCCGCAGCATGGGCCGTCTCGTGAAGGATTGAACCGGGTATTGAAGCAAAAAAAATGAAGCGCCCCCTTATCATTGCCCTAATGGGCCTAATTGCAGGTGCCTGCACAACTACGGAATCCATGTTGGAACCTAAAGCCCTCCAAAAAGCCCATGCGATGGAAATGCATGGGGATGTTCGCCAAGATCCCTACTACTGGCTGAACGAAAGGGAAAACCCGGAAGTCATTGCTTATTTAGAGGAGGAAAATAGCTACCGGGAGGCTGGGATGAAGGGTCTTGAGCCCCTTCAACATGAGCTGTTTGAAGAAATGAAAGCGCGATTGAATCCAGACGATGCGAGCGTTCCCGTACAAATGGATGGCTACTGGTACCAAACACGTTTTGAAAAAGGGCAGGAATACCCCAAGTATTATCGCCGTATGGGGAGCATGGAAGCGGAGGAAACCTGCATTCTGGATGTCAACGCTTTGGCAGAAGGGCAGGCCTACTGTCAGGTCTCTGGCATTCATTTGACGGCAGATCACCAACGTATGGCGTATGGTGTGGACTTTGTGAGTCGTCGCCTGTACACGCTTCGTTTTGTGGACTTAGCTACCCAAACCACTTGGGACTACGAAGTTCCAGGCACTTCAGGAGGATTTGCATGGGCCGCTGATGGTGAAACCTTCTTTTATGCCACCAAGGATACAGTGACCTTGCGTGTCGATAAAATTTGGCGTCAAACACTAGGAAGCTCCGAACCACCAGTGTTGGTCTATCATGAAAAAGATGAAACCTTCTCCTGTGGCGTCTATCGTTCCAAATCCAAGCGCTTTATCCACATATCTACCGGGGCAACGGATGTAGATGAGCTTTGGTACCTCGAATCGACTACCCCTACCGCTGACTTCCAGGTGCTCCGTGCACGTGAAATGGGGGTAGAATATGGTGCGAGTCACTTTGGGGATCAATGGTACGTACGCAGCAATATTGGCGGACGTAAAAACTACGCCTTGTTCACGGCTTCTTTGGATCGTCCAACGGAATGGACCCCGCTTATTGAGCATCGTTCCGAAGTCCTGCTGGAAGGCTTGGAACTCTTCAAAAACTATATGGTCACGGAAGAGCGTACGAATGGCCTCGTTCGCCTCGTTGTGCATCCGTGGAATGGCGCTGCTTCCTATGCAATTGATCAGCCGGAGGAAACCTACACGCTCTATGCCGGAAGTAATCCTACGGAGGATACGGAGTGGATGCGGTTTGGTTATACCTCTTTAGTGACCCCTTCCTCCACCTTCGAATACAACATGCGCACCGGAGAAAGACGTCTCCTTAAACAGCAAGAAGTCATGGGTGGCTGCGATGCAAGTCGCTTCGTTACCAAGC
>DLWR01000182.1 GCA_003444795.1 Cryomorphaceae bacterium | reverse complement strand
AGGATGGCTTCATCGACCGCCCAATCCACGCCAAATGTGCTCTGCGCGGGATCAATACAATTCTGGCCACCGGACATCAGAAGCACGTCCACTGGGCCAGTCAATTCGGTATGCTTTAAATCGTAGGGCATCCATACCCACATCTTTCGGGACGGAATGATACCGGCAGGATCGACTGGGGCATCTACCACGGTTAAGAACCCACTGACCTGGCCATCGTTTACCCGTTCAGCCAGCCCAAAGGAAAGCGCATGCAAGGTGGTGTCCATGGATTCCCAACCCCCTAAATCACGAAAGGCGATCCCTTCTTCCAATTTGGCTTCTTGGCTCCAATCCCCCAGGGTAAGCTTGTATGCAAAGGCAGAATCTTCCGCCACAAACTGAAGGGTCCAACGCAACGGGTTTTCCAAATCGCGTTTAAAGGCCAGGCCGCGACCATTCCATCCACCTAGCTGAGCGGTACTCCCTGTGATGAAAAGTGTATCGGCTGAGGCTAGCGTATCGCGTGTGAAAACCGTTAATCGAACCTCTGAAGTGGAGGGAGAACTTTCCCCTGCCGGTTGGCAACTCGACAGCATAGGTGCTAGAGATAGCATCAGGGTCGCTCCCAAGAAGAAGGTGCTCCTCATTCCAATGCAGATTTAAACTTTTGGTGGTAGGTATCGCGCACCATACCGTCGGATACCCCAATTTTAGGAACATAAATCCACGTGGCGCCTGTCCATTTCAACACTCTCCGATAGACGGCCAAGGCGGGGACAATCACGTCGGCTCGGTCCACATTCAATCCGAGTTGCATGACGCGCTCGTCTGGGCTCAAATCTTCAATTTGCTTGCTCAAACGATCCAAATACTGTCTTGAAAGTGGCTCGCTTATGGGACGTCCAGAAAGTTTATGTGCCTTGTTAATATTACCCCCGGAACCCACCAATGCTACTGAGCCTGTCAAATTAGCTATGTGCTCTTTTACCCATGCTTCCATGGTGGCCCATTCGCGCTGACTATCTACAGCGTTCAAAGAACGCACCGTACCAATCGGGAAAGACCGCGACTCGCGTGAGGCGCCTTCATGGAAGAAGGTGAGTTCGGTGGAACCACCCCCCACGTCAATGAAGAGTAAGTTTTCTTCTTCGGGCTGGATTTTATCAAAAAGCTTTGCGTGAAAGATCAGGCGCGCCTCCTCTTCCCCGTCAATGACGTCAATTTGAATCCCGGTGGCCCTGCGGACTTTCCGAATCCAACGAGCTGCATTTTTTGCTTCGCGCATGGCGCTCGTGGCGCAGGCCCGATGGGCTTCCACCCCGTTGACCTTCATGATAGCGGCAAAGGCGCGCATGGAATCGACTAATCGATCCCCGGTTTCTTTGGAAATTTTTCCTGTACGGAAAACGTCTTCCCCCAAGCGCACGGGCAATCGGGTCATGGACGCCTTCTTGTAGTGGGTGTATTCTGTCGTGGGAATGACGTTGCTCACGAGCAGACGCAGGGAGTTTGAGCCAATATCAATGGCTCCAATTTTAACAATCTTCATGCTCCCCCAAATTTCAATTGCTTCTGCGCATAGGCGTAGAGTTCCTCTTGGCTTCGGATTTTGCGTCCCGGAATGTGGCGGTAGGCATTGGGCTCACCGGGTTTTGGACTTCGAGCTTTCACGTTGTCCTTCCAAATGAGGGCTAAATGGTCCAAAATTTCCTGCTGAATACTGGGGCTGTAAATAGGGGCTCCTACCTCGACGCGCAGGTCTAGGTTTCGGGTCATCAAATCAAAGGAAGCCACATACATGGACCAATTTCCTCCATTGTAAAATGCGTAGACCCGGTTATGCTCTAGGTAGCGATCGATGACAGAAATCACCTCAATATTTTCGCTCAAGCCTGCAATACCCGGCTTCACACAGCAAACACCCCGGACAATCAATTTCACCTTCACCCCAGCACGACTGGCTTCGTAGAGTTTTTGGCCCATGTCATAACTGGAAAGGCTGTTGATCTTCATCCAGATTGCCGCTGGACGGCCCGCACGGGCATGGGCGATTTCTCGGTCGATGTTATTCATCAATCCATTCCGTGTAAAATGAGGGCTCACCAATAAATGTTTGTACTTCTGCACCCGATAAGGTTCTGCCAAAAACTGGAAGACTTTTTGGACCTCTTTGGTGATGCGCTTATCCGCAGTAAAGAGGTAGTAATCCGTGTACACGCGCGCGGTGTCTTCATGGAAATTTCCCGTTCCTATGACGGAGAAAAGCTCGCGGCCTTTTTCCGTCTTTCGCTCCACACAGATGATTTTACTGTGCACCTTAAGCCCTTCCACGCCCGTCTGAACTTGTATGCCTTCCTTTCGCATCTTTTCCAGGTAGTGGATGTTGTTTTGCTCATCAAAGCGGGCTTGCAATTCAATCACCACGTGCACACGCTTGCCATTCTTGGCGGCATTGATGAGCGCCGAAATAATCCGAGACTGCGCCGCCAAGCGATACAGCGTAATAGAAATGGACTCTACCAGAGGATCCATAGCCGCTTCACGCAAGAATCGAATCAAATAGGAGAACGTATGAAAAGGCGTGTAGATCAAGACCTCTTTCTGTCGGATCACCTGGAGCAAGGAACGCTCCAAATCCAGATCAGGATGCATCAACGGCGTCCGTTCGGGATGCTCCAAATGGGGTCCACCCACGTTGGGGAAACGCATCAGGTCGCGCTTGTTGTGGTATCGGCCACCTGGGTTCAAGGCATCCGTATCCTTCAAACCAATTTTCCGCACCAGTTGGGCGACAAAATCGGGAGCCATACCATCATCATAAGCCATTCGGACCGGATCACCCGCCAAGCGATCCTCCAAACCGCGTCTTACGCGATCCACCATCGTCTTAGAAACGTCGTGGTGGTCCATATCCAATTCGGCGTCACGTCCAATTTTAAACGCATGTGCATCAATGCGATCAGCCGGAAAAATGAAGTAGGCATAGCGCAAATTGTAGCGCAATACATCGTCCAAATACATGAGGTAATTCTTCCCATACTTGGGGAGTACCACAAATCGGCCATGCAAATCGGTGGGAACTTCAATCAAGGATTGAACAGGTTCCGCTGTGCCATCCGTATGCAATTGGATCGCCAAATAAATGGAACCATCGTTTAATTCTGGGAAGGGGTAGTCCTCCCGTAGAATCATGGTGAAGACCGAGGGGCTAATTTTCTCGATATAGTATTTTCGAACGAATTCTTCCTGGCCTTTCGTCAATTCCGCCTCTGTAATAAGGGCAATACCTTCCTTTTCCAACTCCACCATGAGCGTCTCATAGATCACTTCTACTTCCTTATTTTGCTGGGAGACCTCTTCTTGAATGGCATTGAGCAAGTCTACCGGGCTCCAACCCCCTAGTTGCTCCTTTACCTTTTTTTGATTGGGCAATTTGGACAACCGCTGAATACTCGCATAGCGAACGCGGAAAAACTCGTCCAAGTTGTTGGAAAAGATACCCAAGAAGCGGATGCGTTCAATGAGCGGATTTCGAACATCCTTGGCCTCCTGCAACACTCGGGCATTGAAGTGAAGCCAACTGAGATCTCGATTAGTAAATTGTTCGCGGGCGGCTGATACCATGCCGTAAAGGTCGGTTAACTCTTGTGATTCTTGGGGAAGTCAAAGAAGAGCAATTCCGCATCAAAATCCAAGTCCGCCCAAGTGCTCACCTCAAAGCGCAAGCAGGCTACCCCCGCGGTGGGCACATTGTCAATACGCTGGTCTACGCAACGGTTTAAAAACAAGGTGTGGCTTGGATTATGGCCAAACACCATCACATTGTTTTCAGCGTCGGGAAGTCCACGAAGAAAGGAGCGCAAGCCCTCGACCGACACCTCGTACAAGGCCTCATCGGTCAGAATACTGTCCAAAGACTGCCCAAAATTTCGAGCGAAAATCATCGAGGTGTGCAGCGCCCGTGTCGCCGGGCTAGAAACCATGAATGGGGCGGGGTAAATCTCTTCAGCCAGCCAAGCGGCCATGAGATGCGCATCTCGAATCCCTCTGCCTTTTAATGGTCTTTCGCGGTCCTCCAAGTGGGGATATTCCCACGAAGACTTTGCATGCCGAATCAAATACACTGTTTTCATGCCGTCCAATCTACAGCCGCATCATTTCCCTTGCGTAAGGAAATCATCAAACTTCCGTTGCTTTGACCTGGTTCCATAACTGGTCCCAGTCCTCCAACTTCATGGCACTTATTTCTTGACCTCTGGCCTCCACGAGCGCCTCCATGGCTTGAAAGCGTCGAACAAACTTCGCATTTGATTGTGCGAGCGCCTGTTCTGGGTCCAATCCCCGATGCTTGGCATAGTTGACCAACGCAAAGAGCACATCCCCCAATTCCATTGCCTCGTCATCGGGGGTCGCAGCATCGCGCATTTCCGCGAGCTCTTCTTGAACTTTGGCCCAAACACCCGCCTCATCCGGCCAATCAAAACCGACTCCCTGCACCTTTTCTTGGATGCGGAAGGCTTTCACCATGGCGGGAAGGGACTTGGGAACGCCTTGTAAAACGGACTTTCGCTCGGCTCCTTTCTCTCTGAGTTTGATGGCTTCCCAATTTGCCTTGACAGTCTTGCTGTCGGTGGCATCCACATCTCCGTAGATATGCGGATGGCGACGAATCAGCTTTTCACAAACGCTATTCAGCACATCCGTGACATCGAAATCACCGCGCTCCTCGCCTAATTTGCTGTAAAACACCAAGTGCAAGAAGAGGTCGCCCACCTCCTTTTTCAGCTCCGCCCAGTTTCCTTCGTCAATGGCATCGGCCAATTCGTAGGTCTCCTCGATCGTGAGCTTCCGCAGGGACGCGGCATCTTGTTCGCGGTCCCAAGGGCATTTGGCCCTCAAGTCGTCCATAATGTCCAGCAAGCGCTGGAAGGCAGCCTGAGCGTCTTGGGGATTAGGCATCCTCTCCGGGCTCTTCCGTTTTGGCAGCTGTGGCTTTTTTGGGCTTGGGCTCCTCCGCAAAGAAACCATAGTCCACCAAGAGGTTGTACCAGTTTACAAACTTCTTCATGTCACTGATGTACACGCGGGTCTCGTCATAGTTGGGGACATGCGCTTGAAACGCTTCCAAAATCTCCGCGGCATCCGCCTTATGAGAAACCGTTTTTGCCCCCTTCAGCGCTTTGCCCGTCTCCTCGTACAATTCACGCAGCGGCTTTTCGCCCTCCAAGGTGTACATGGCGATTTCATCCAAGGCGTGCACTTGCTGCTGGGCTGAAACGGTGTAGCGCTTTTGGTCGTCAAGAGACTCGATGATGATTCCGGTGCGCGTTTGTGCGACCAAGTTGAACAAGCCTTGACGGCCGGCTACCGCCAAAATGGTTTTAATCGATTTCATGGAGTTTGAGGGGATTCTTGGGTTTGCCACTGATGAACTTTGTCCAAAAGTGATTCATTGGTTTCAAAAACTAATACATCGCGGTAGGCCAAAGCCGTTTCCGCCATTTGCGTTCCAGGGTAGCGATCCACTAGGAGGCTCAATACTTGCACGGCACGGGCTCGGTCCCTCAATTTTTCTTCAAAGGTCACAGCCGCCGAAAACAAGGCCAGGGCCCCTTCTCGCCTGTCCGTCAAGGAGTCTGCCACACGGAAGTAGGTCTGAATAGCATAAAGAGCGCCCCCGGGTACCGATGCCTGAACATCGCCCGACACCATTTGGTAGCGTGCCCAGAGTGAATCTTGATCCACGACCGTAGCGGCTTCTTGCAGAGTATTCAGTTTTAACCGCCATCCGGTGGTGTCCGTTGCCGATTCACCTCCCAATTCTGCGGCCTCAGAGAGTGCCTCAATGACCCCTTCCGCTTCCTCTTGGGGATTGGAGCAGGCCACTAAGGCCCCTAGACAGGCAAGCCAAAGAACAATGCGCTTCATTTGACGTCAAATTTCATGCGGTACGATGCGCTGACCTTGCCACCGGCAATATCCTTCAATCTGCCTTGCAGCATGCGGCGCTTCAAGGGGGACAGTCGGTCCAAAAACAGCACACCTTCAATGTGGTCGTACTCGTGTTGGATGATGCGCGCTGGCAAACCACTGAAGGTCTCTTCGATCCACTCGCCATCGGCCGTTTGGCTCTCGATGACGACCGTCGGCTTGCGCTGTACCGTTTCGTGAATATCGGGGATGCTCAAACAGCCTTCCTCAAAGCCCCAATCACTGCCACTTTCCTCCAGAATCGTTGGATTGATGAAGGCTCGCTTAAAAGTTTTCAAGACCTCCGCTTCTTCGGGACTTGCCGCATCTTCCGCGAATGGAGCGCCATCCACCACAAAAACACGCTGAGATACGCCGACTTGTGGGGCCGCTAATCCTACACCTTTGCTAGCATACATCGTTTCGAAAAGATCGTCAATAAAGGTGCTCAATTCGGCAGAGGGTACTTCCACCTCTTGGGCGACGCGCTTGAGTACTGGAGAGCCGTAGGCAACAATGGGGTAGACCATGGGGATTCTTTGGGGCAAAGATACAGACCTGAATTACCTTTGCAGAATGGGAAT
>DLWR01000211.1 GCA_003444795.1 Cryomorphaceae bacterium | reverse complement strand
CAATCCTGTTTTCAACCGTGACAAGCCTTGGCAGTACCAAACCACCACCCTTTCCAATGTGAGCGGCACCGTTTTACCCAGTGTGGGATTCATATTTGAGTTCTAAACTCGTTTTATGTTTAGTTGAAAAGGCGCCTATTGGGCGCCTTTTTTTGTGATCTTCTTTCTTTTTTTCGTCGCCGTACTTGACTCGGGGCTCACTGGTAATGGCGCCGGTGGTCGTGCACCATACAGCAGATAGCGGCTGCGTATACTTTCGTACGCTCGGATGTCCGCTTTCCATGATTCCTGAATCTCGGAAATGCTCCAGCCAGCTACCAAGGCGTCCTCCAAGGTTGTCCCTCCCGCTAATTTGTCCATGAAAGAGGTAAAAAAAGGCTTCACGGTATCCAAACCCAGATGAACATAAGCGTGATAGGCGCTGTGGAGGTACTGCAAATCCAATCCAAACTCGGGCTGGTATACGACATTCCGGAGGTCCCAGCCTTGACAGCGCTCGCCTTCAAATTTGGGCGAGCTGGCTCCCGCATTCGGTTGGGGCACAAAAGCATAGCCTGTTGAATCTAGCCAGGGAGCGCCAAAGTGTTCGAAGGGCGAATCCGTTCCGCGGCCTACGCTAACTGGGGTGGCTTCAAAAAAGCACAAAGAGGGATAGAGCGCGATGGCGTGGGCGTTTGGCAGATTGGGCGAAGGGGGTGCCTCCTTGGGAAAGTATACGGGTTCGCGAAAGTAATCGGGGCAAGGGATGACTGAAAGTTGCAAAGAATCCGCCCCAGGAATCCAACCCTCCCCTTTGACCATTTGGGCGTATTCCCCGATCGTTAAGCCATAGAGCACGGGAACGGGATGTAAACCCACAAAACTCCGGTAATTGGTGTCCAAAACGGGGCCATCAACCACGTTCGCGAAAGGGTTGGGACGGTCCAAAACCACGAGGGGTTTACGAAACTCCGCACAGGCCTCCATCACATAGGTCAAGGTGCTGATATACGTGTAAAAACGCACGCCCACGTCTTGGAGATCAAATAGGACCACATCGACGTCTGCCAAATCCTCCGCCGTTGGTTTTTTGTGGCTTCCATACAGAGAGATCATCGGGATTTTGACTCCATCGACTTCTTCATCTTCCACATGCTCGCCCGCAGAAAAACTCCCGGTAAAACCATGCTCCGGCGAGAAGATCTTGACGACCTGAAGGTTGAGCTTTTTGGCACGCTCTACGGTGTTGTACAATCGTTTTTTCTTCGCGTCGTAGTTCAGGCTAGCAGCATGAGCTACCAAGGCATAGCGCAGGGTATCTGGGGCAGTTTTAAACTCTTCAAGGCGCAAGGCACCCGTATGTTCCACACTATACATGGGCGCACCTTCGGATTGCCCAAAGGCGTGGGCCGTCGATAAAAAGAGGAAGACGATGCCTACGGCTCCGATGAGCCAAGTATCTTTACACTGCATGGCACCAAGTTGGCGAAATTTCTCGATATGGTTGGGATGGCAGTGGGGAAAAAGAAGCCCTAAGCTGCATCGGGCAAATGGTCTGGCCACCGCCGTTATTGCAGCCGGCGTATTCACCGTCTTAGTGGGCATTGCGACCGGAGATGGCCTCCAAGAGGCTATTGACCAAAAAGTAGATGAGTTTCACGGTGGGCTGCAAATCCGCGGATATCAGCAACAGCCCAGCCCGGACGCCTTGCCCTTTACATGGACGAAAGACCTCTCAGTCCGCTTCGCCGACCTGCTAGAGGAATCCCCCACTACCCTTATTTCCACCTGCTACAAAGGGGGAATGGCGAGCCATACTTCACAAATGGTGGGCGCTCAGCTCATGGGGGTGAGCGACCTGCCTCCAGGCATACGTAAACACAAGACCAAGGGGGAACTCCCTACTTGGCCCGGGACAGGAATATGGCTTTCTACAACTCTAGCGCGCGAATTGAACATAGATGTGGACAGTACGTTTGAAATGTACTTTTCGCGAGACGCCCAAAGCTTGCCCACCCTTCGGTATTTTACCGTTCAAGGCCTGTATGAAACGGGACTCGTAGAATGGGATGCCCAAACCATCTTTTGCCACGAACGCCAAGTACAGAAGCTTAACCGATGGGAACCCGACCAACATCAGGCCTTACTGCTCTACCGTTCAGCGCCTTTTACAGACAAAGAACGCGAAGGCCTATTACTCAGTCTTCCCATGGAGATGAGCCTGTATTCGGCCCGTGAAGATTACCCACAGTTGTACCAATGGCTGGATCTTTTTGACACCAACACATGGATTCTAGGCGTTATATTGACCTTGGTGGCTGCATTCAACGCGGCGGTCGTCATCTTTATTCGCATCATTGAGCGCCGAAAGAGCGTGGCCATTCTCCGCACGATGGGCCTATCCAGCTCGCGACTAATGATCAGCATCCTTACCCTGTTCAGCAGGAGTATTCTTTGGGGATTACTATATGGCAATATTCTGGCTTTCAGTTTTTTATACCTAGAGTACCAGATTAAATTTCTCCCCTTAGATCCCCAAACCTATTATGTGGATGCCGTTCCAGTTGCCTGGAATTGGGGGGGCTTTTTATGGGCTAACGGCTTAATTTTCACCGCTGTGCTTCTTAGTTCTCTGCTTCCTGCTAAAATTTTATCCAAAATCCTTCCCTCACAGGTTTTGCGAATGCAATAAGCGGTATATATTTGCACCCTCTTCGCAGAGAACCAATACTGGTGCGGTAGTTCAGTTGGTTAGAATACCGGCCTGTCACGCCGAGGGTCGCGGGTTCGAGTCCCGTCCGCACCGCGAAAAGCCTGCTTCTCAGCAGGCTTTTTTATTTCCATCCTCTCTGACCTACCTTCCGGGCTATGAAAACCAAACTAGGACCAAGCCTCCTCATTCTAGGATACCTCTTCATCTTGACCTCGGATATTTTCTTTATGAACCATTGGATGGGCGCCCGTATGGTCTATTGGACCGGCTTCACCCTATCCATGCTCGGTGGTGGCTTAACTCTAGTTACCTGGTTGCGCGAAAAATCGCACTTAGGTTAGCCTCCGCATTCACCAGGAGTCCAGGACTCCACCCCTGCACAGCCCGCCTCACAATCGTTCCCGTAGGTCTTGCCGTCGCAACCGCACACGGGGTCATAGACCGCAGGACACGGGCAGTCTGGATTTGGATTTCCAGGGGGACAAGTGGGCTTATCGCAGGCCATTTGAAGAGCTCCGCTTAGCACCAGCGCCCAAAAGGAGTATTTTTTCATTGCAAAAAGGCGTTTTTGTGACTTAAGTTGTATGGCCAATTTACGCATGGCCGTTACATTTGCTTTTCACATTTTTTCAACGTTCGAAACAAGTAGCATGGCACTCGAGATTACCGAAAGCAACTTCCAGGAAGTAGTCCTGAATTCTGATAAGCCCGTATTAGTTGACTTTTGGGCAGCATGGTGCGGCCCCTGCCGCATGGTAGGCCCCATTGTCGATGAATTAGCCCAAGATTTTGACGGCAGGGCTGTAGTCGGCAAAGTAGACGTAGATAAGGAAGGCGAGATTGCCATGCAGTTTGGCATTCGCAACATCCCAACCCTGCTCGTTTTCAAGAACGGTGAAGTCGTTGATAAGCAGGTGGGCGTTGCTCCCAAAAACGTGTTGGCCGGCAAACTAGAGGCCCAGCTTTAATCCCATGGTGAAAACCGCGGTGGTTTTAGCAGGTGGGAAAGGAACCCGTCTTGCATCGGCTTTTCCAAACACTGCCAAACCCATGGTTCCCATTGCTGGGAAGCCCGTTTTACAGCATCTGATTGAAACCTATAGCGCTCAAGGAATTGAGCGCTTTTTCATTACCATTGGCCACTTGGGCGAACAGATTGTCGCCCACTTTGGAGACGGTTCTGCCTTTGGCTGTTCCATCCACTATGTTGAGGAACAAGAGCCTCTAGGTACCGCTGGTGCGCTTCCTTTGCTCAAAGACCAGTTGACCCAATCGTTCTGGGTCTTTTATGGAGACACCTTGAGCGATGTGGACTTGAGCCGAATGGAAGCCTTCCACGTCAGCAAACGCGCACAGGGTACCCTCTTCGTCCATCCAAACGACCACCCCTACGATTCGGACCTCGTCGACCTAGATAAATCCGGCCGGGTTCGCGCTGTCCACGGAAAGCCACATCCGGAGGGCATTGACCGAGCCAATTGTGTCAATGCCGCCCTCTATCTCTTTGAGCCCGAACTCCTAGCCGCCATTCCAGAAGGGATTCCCAGCGACTTCGGTCGAGATCTGTTTCCCACTTGGGCTGCGACCCACCGGTTGTTTGGGTATGCCAGTCCCGAGTACATCAAAGACATGGGCAAACCTGAACGGCATACCCAAGTGGAAGTTGCCCTGTCGAGCGGCAAAATCGCTGCGCGGAACTTAAAAGAGCAACAACGAGCCATCTTTCTAGACCGGGACGGCGTCATCAATATTGACACGGATCTCATCAAGCATCCCGACGAATTTACCCTCTACCCTTTTGCGGGGAAGGCCATTCGCGCCATCAACCAAAGTCCTTTTCTTTCGGTAGTCGTCACGAACCAAAGCGTAGTTGCACGTGGCTTAACCGATGAAGATGGCGTGGCCCGAATCCATGCCCGCATGGATCGATTGCTGGCCGAGAATGGCGCGTTCGTGGATGCTTTGTACTACTGTCCACATCACCCCCATGGCGGTTTCCCGGAGGAGCGGCCTGAATACAAGATTGAATGCGCTTGTCGAAAAAC
>DLWR01000166.1:7375-7686 GCA_003444795.1 Cryomorphaceae bacterium | reverse complement strand
CTGGACTCTTGGGATCTAGGTACGGGCGCCCAAGACGATGGCGCCGGCGTCGTGCATTCCATGCAAGCGCTTTGGTTGCTCAAGCAGGCGGGCTACCAACCCCGCCATACTATGCGCATTGTCTTGTTTGCGAATGAGGAGTTTGGCCTAGAAGGGGCTCGCGACTATGCAGCTTCTGGGTTAGAGCCCGGCCGAATCCACATTGCCGGCGTGGAGTCCGACGGCGGTTCGGGTGCCCCACGTGGGTTCAGCTTGCCTGGATTTTTTCATGAAGAACATCCAGAAATTATTGCGGAATTAAACACCTTGCT
>DLWR01000166.1:6836-7090 GCA_003444795.1 Cryomorphaceae bacterium | reverse complement strand
TCACCGTATGGCTGCCGTGAGTGGACCCAAGGGGGTTCTGGTGCGGACGTGGGCCAAATCACAGACGAAGGCGCCGTTCTCATGGGCTACCGCGGAGACAGCCAGCGCTACTTTGACTACCACCACACGGCACAAGACAACATTGAATCTGTGCACCCTCGGGAACTAGAATTAGGTTCCGCCTCCATGGCAGCGCTGATGTACTACCTAGATCAGCAGCTCTGAAAGGGCAAAAGGGTTGAAGGGTAAAAGGG
>DLWR01000166.1:0-6536 GCA_003444795.1 Cryomorphaceae bacterium | reverse complement strand
GTTTTAAACGTTTAATCTCTTTTGCGCTTCCACTCTTTGAGGGAACTTATCGGCGTGCGCCAGGCCTGTGGGCGTGGCCATCAGACCACCCTTAAACCCTTTCACCCTTTAGCCCTTCCCCAACACGACTGTTCGGTCGCTCATGTAGCGGACCACGCGTTCGTCGTGGGAAATGAAGAGGTAGCTGAACTGAAAGCGGTCTTTCAGGTCGTTTAGCAAGTTGAGCACCTGGGCTTGAACACTCACATCTAAGGCGGCAACGGACTCATCACAAATCACCACCTTGGGCTGCAAGGCAAGCGTTCGAGCAATGCCAATTCTTTGTCGTTGGCCGCCACTGAACGCGTGAGGGTAGCGGTCATAGGCCTCGACGGGCAAACCAACGGCGCTTAATAGCTCTTCGACTTTGGTGCGTTGATCGTTGGGACTGCCATAGAGTCCATGAACGACCATAGGTTCGCGGATGGCTTCGCCGATGGTCATTCGGGGCGAGAGGCTAGAAAAAGGATCTTGGAAGATGTACTGAATTTCACGTGCCATGGCTTGACGGCCTGCGCGATTCAACCCATCAATTCGCTGGCCGCGGTACCGAATTTCCCCACCGTCTGGATGAACCAAATTGACCATGCACTTGGCGATGGTGGACTTGCCACTTCCGCTAGCGCCTACCAAGCCTAAGGTCTCACCTTCGTGTAAGACGAGCGCCAAATCGTGGAATACCTTCTGCCCCCCATAGGTTTTGGAGAGCTCTTTGACTTCCAAAATGGGCGTTTTTCCTTTAAAAACAGGTCGCTCTTCGTGTGATAGGGGTTGTCCTTCAAGGAAATCTTGGACCGTAGGAAGTCGTAAGGGCTTCCGGTCTAATGGAGGCCTTGACGCCAAGAGCCCTTGGGTGTAAGGATGTACAGGGTGCTGTAAAAGCTGAGACGCAGATGCGCTTTCCACAACCGTGCCTTTTTGTAAAACGACCACATGATCGGCCACAGCGGCAACGGCGTCCAAATCGTGTGAGATAAAGAGCATAGCCATTCCGGTTTCATGTTGTAGCGCGCGAAGAAGTGCGAGTATTTCGTGGGCTACAGCGTGGTCTAATGCGGTGGTGGGCTCGTCGGCAATGAGCAATTCAGGGCGCCGAGCCATGGCCATGGCAATCATGATGCGCTGTCGCTGACCGCCGCTCATTTGGTGTGGGTATTTGTTGAAGGATTTTTCGACCTCGGGAATTTGTACTCGAGACATCCAGGAAAGTGCCGTGGCTTTTGCCTCTGCCGGGGAGTCGCCCCGAGCTATGGCGGCTTCTACGATTTGGGCACCTACGCGCATGGTGGGATTGAGAGCGGTCATGGGCTCTTGGAAGACCATAGCGCGTCGTTTGGATTGAATTTCGGATAGACCTATTCCTTCGGCCCTAAGGCCTGAGGGCAATAGATCCATAATAGCGAGCGCTGTCAACGATTTTCCGGAGCCCGATTCGCCCACCAAGGCCGTGCATTCTCCGTCTACAATGGGCACTTCAATGCCCTTGACCAGGTCGGCCTGAGCGGTTCGAACAAATACCTCGCGAAGCGACATGGATAGGCTTAGCGACTCGTATCTACCGGTAAGGCATCCGATTCGCCAACGGGATTAGCGGAAGCTGAGGACATATCGCTCTCGAGCTCTTCTCCTTCCGCGGCCATACGAGATGAGAAGTCCCTCTGGATGTATTCGGTCACCGTTTGAACAAAAGAGGAAGGCAGCCCGTTTTCGCGGTCACCCTTACCTTCTTGATGGCCGGTTCGGACCAAAATCATTTTGCGATCTGGAATTGCGACAATCCACTGCCCCAAGTGCCCGCAGTAGGCGACGTAATTCACGTCAGATTCCCAGAGTTCACCCTCAGGCGCCCCTACCGAGCCCAGCCAAAAACTATAGCCGTAAAAGGCTTCGAGCCCTGGGGTGCTCGCGGTATACAAGAACATACTATCTACAAGCACTTCACCGTTCCAATGGCCATGCTGCAAGAGGAGCTTGCCGAGGCGACCATAATCGCGCGCGGTGGCGTTGAAGCAGCAGTAGGTCAACGCATTTCCGCTATCGTCCAAATGCCAGAAGGCGTCTGAGGTGGCGCCCATGGGTCCCCAAAGTTTGGCGGAGGCATAGTCGTGCACCTTCATTCCAGTGGCGGCCTCTAGGCAGAAACCTAAAAGCGCGGTGGCACCGGATTGGTATTCATAGCGCTTCCCGACCTGATCGCCCACGGCACAGGCCGTCACGGTGGCGCGCAAGTCTTTGCCGTAATACGCTTTGGCGGTGACGCCAAATGGGTTGTAGTAATCTTCTTCCCAGTCGAGGTCCGCCGTCATAGAACTCAAGTGTCCCAAGGTAAGGGAAGCCGCACCTGGGCCGTGAAGTTCTGGGAGGTAGTTTATGGCTTTGGCGTCCCAACCGGGAAGCTTGCCGTCTTGAATGGCGACTTGCACCAGCATGGTGACGATGGACTTGGCCATCGAAAAAGAATTGGTCTTTGAGTCTGGGCTCACTTTGTTGTCGTAGTCCTCGTAGCGCAAAGTATCGTTCACAAAAACTAAGAATGCGCCAGTTTCCATTTCGCTAAGCAAGCTCTGCAGGGCGTCGCTTGGAGCGTAGTTCATGTCGAGCGCCGTGGGCCATGGTTGAGGATTCGGGGCGCTAACCGCTCCTTGTTCAAAGGACTCTCCGTCAAAAATATTGCTGGTCACATGCCCCCGTAAATAGGTAGCATAGACCCCTTTGAACAGGTAGCTATACCATGAGGCTTGGACCAACAAGAAAACAAGGGCCAGAGCCACTAATGTTTGAACGATGCGTTTCATAGTGAGAAAGGTAGGAAATCCGCTCGGGCTTTGCGCGGTGCGTCAGGGCTTCAAGCGCTCCCAGCAGCCCTCCTCAAGCACCACGTTAAAGCGCGCTTCAAAATGGCGCTTGACTTTTTCTTTGACTTCGTCTTCGTCGATGGCTCGACCGACTTCGAGGTGCAGACTGGTGACGGCCTTATCCGTGATGCCGCAAGGCACAATGTATTGGAAATACTTCAGGTCTGTATTTACGTTAAACGCCCACCCATGCATGGTAACCCACCGGCTAGCCCGAACGCCCATCGCACATATTTTCCGCGCAAAGGGCGTTCCAACATCGAGCCACACGCCCGTCTCACCAGGGCTGCGGTCGCCCTTCAACCCATATTCGGCTATGGTGTCGATGATGACGTCCTCCAAGGTGCGTAAATAGCGATGGATGTCCGTAAAGTGCTCGTCCAGGTCGAGAATCGGATACCCCACTAATTGGCCTGGACCATGGTAGGTAATGTCACCGCCTCGGTTGATCTTGTAGAACTCAATGCCCAGCTCCTTGAGTTGCGATTCGTTGGCGAGTAAGTTGGCGTAGTCCCCACTTTTTCCCAGGGTGTACACATGGTTGTGTTCTACAAAAAGGAGGTAGTCTTTGGTCGGAACCCCTGCTTCCCGTGCAGCTTTCCGGTTGGATGTTTTCCTTTCTAATGTATCCGCAAAAAGGGCCTCTTGAAAATCCCAGGCGTCTTGGTAGGCCCTGCGGCCGAGGTCCGCGAAATGGACGGTACGAAGATCTTTCTGAGACATCTAAAGAGGGGGCTGCGGGTCTCCCACAAAAGTACGACATTGGTACCCGTATGATTGGACCCCTTCCTTTTGATGCCCTCTCTACCACCGATCTGTACCAAATCTTGAATGTGCGCGCAGAGGTTTTTGTGGTAGAGCAAGATTGCCCGTATCAGGACCTAGATGGCAAAGACCAGGCATCTTTGCACATTTGGATGAATGACGATGTGGGAATAACGGCTTATGCGCGTTTGTTGCCGCCCGGCCTATCCTATCCAGAGGCGGGTATTGGCCGAGTGGTCACGGCGAGTCGTATTCGAAAGACAGGGCTGGGTAAGGAACTCATGCGACACGCCATAGCCGCTTGCCAAATGCAGTGGCCCGATTATGACGTTGTCATCATGGCTCAGAGCTATTTGTTGGCGTTTTACCAGAGTTTTGGATTTGTGGAAGAGCGGGCCGAATTTTTAGAAGACGGCATACCGCATCGCTGGATGCGCCTTACTCGTCAAAGCTGACCGTAACCTTTGGGCTACGGGGCATGCTTTGGCAGGTCAAAACAAAGCCTTCAGCCACCTCGTCATCGGTCAGGGAATAGTTCATGGCCATCTCCACCTCTCCTTCTAGGACTTTGGCTCGGCATGTGCAGCACACGGCTCCTTTACAAGCATAGGGAACGTCTGCACCTGCGTCCAGGGCAGCGTCCAAAATGAAATCTTTGGGTCCTTGTGAAAAGCGCGTTTCTTCCCCGTCTAAAATGACGGTGAGGTGCGCTTCCCCGGAAGCAGATGAGGCCTTTGCAGACTTTTCTGCGGCAGGGGTGGCGCTTGTGAAGAGTTCAAAATGAATGTTTTTGGAGGCAACTCCCGCTTGTTCGAGAGCAGACTGGACACCTTTGATCATGTCCTCAGGGCCACACAAAAAGTGACCGGCAGCTTCTTTTACACCAGGGATTTGGCTAGCGAATCGACCGGTTCTCACTTCGTCAATGCGGCCAAATAACAAGTCACTGCCTTGGTCTTCGCGGCTCAAAACATGGTGAACCTCTAGGCGGCCCATGTGGGCATCCTTGAGATCCTCCAGTTCAGATTTAAAGATGATGGAGTTGGTCTTCCGGTTGCCGTAGAACAGGATGAATTTGGCTTTTGGGGCCCGCTCTAAAACAGTTTTTAGAATGGACAAGACGGGCGTGATGCCAGAACCTGCGGCAAAACCCACATAGGTTTCTTCGCCGCCAGGATCAACTTCAAGCGCAAAGTTGCCCATGGGGGGCATGGTTTCGAGCGTATGGCCCACCTGGAGCTCCGTGTTGGCCCAGGTGGAAAAAAGGCCATTTTTCACTTGCTTGATGGCGACGCGAAGTTCACCAGAAAGCGGGCTGCTGCAGAGGGAATAGGAGCGACGAACCTCCTGGCCATCGATCGAGGCCCGAAGTGTCAAATATTGTCCAGGCACGAAGGAAAACGTGTCGGTGTTGGGCACCTCCAAGGAAACACTGACGCAGTCAGTGGTTTCGCGACGAACGTCCAAAACTTTGGCCGAGTAAAAAGTGGGTTTGACGCCTTTTTGCGCAGCTTTAGTGGTCAGTAATCCAGGAAGCGATTCGGCGGTTTTCTTTTTGAAAAATCCCAGCATAGTTCAGGAGGGTTTGCAAGCGAATGAGTGAACAAAAGTAGGCCTAGTTGCCTTGAAGAAGAACCCGAATCAACCAACCGTAGTTCAACCAACCGTAAATTGGCCCTAAATTCTCACAACCATGGGGGAAACGCATTCCATCGAAGACCGCTTTCAAGCCTTTGTTGAGGCCGAAAACAAAGTGGAGCCCAAGCACTGGATGCCCGACGGCTACCGGAAGACTTTGGTGCGCCAAATTAGCCAACACGCTCATTCTGAAGTTGTTGGTATGCTACCTGAGGCAAACTGGATCACGCGCGCGCCCAGCCTACGTTCTAAACTCATTTTGCTCGCTAAAGTCCAAGACGAGGCGGGCCACGGCTTGTATTTGTACTCGGCCGCAGAAACCCTTGGCACTTCGCGCGATGAGATGATCGGCGACCTGCTCAGCGGAAAAGCGAAGTATTCCTCCATCTTCAATTACCCCACATTGACCTGGGCAGATATGGGCGCCATTGGCTGGTTGGTGGACGGTGCAGCCATTGCCAATCAGGTGATGCTTTGCCGAACTTCCTATGGTCCCTACAGCCGCGCCATGGTGCGTATTTGTAAGGAGGAAAGCTTTCACCAACGCCAGGGCTATGAGATCATGATGACCTTAGCGAAGGGCACCCCTGAGCAAAAAGAAATGGCCCAGGATGCCTTAAATCGCTGGTGGTGGCCGTCTATTATGATGTTTGGTCCATCGGATGAAAACAGCCCGAATTCAGCGCAGAGCATGAAATGGCGGATTAAGCGCAAATCCAATGATGAATTGCGCCAAGAATTTATTGATAAAACAGTCCCGCAAGCGGAGTTCATTGGCCTGACCATTCCTGACCCGGATTTGAAATGGAATGAGGAAAAGGGCCAGCATGATTTTGGCCCAATTAATTGGGAAGAGTTTTTCCAGGTGATTGCTGGAAATGGCCCCTGCAACGCGGAACGCTTAGAGGCCCGTCGCAAGGCCCACGAAGAGGGAGCCTGGGTTCGTGAGGCTGCCGCGGCCTATGCTCAAAAACAATCCGCGCGAAGCGCTTCCTCAGCGAAGAGCGCACAATCCTCAGCGGCATGAGTGCGCACCCCGATCAGTGGCCTCTTTGGGAGGTCTTTGTCCGCAGTAAGAATGGTTTGGCGCATAAACATTCGGGAAGTCTTCATGCCCCCGATGCAGAAATGGCGCTTAAAAATGCGCGAGACGTATACACGCGCCGCAGTGAAGGTGTTTCCATTTGGGTGGTGCCTTCAAGTGCGATTGTAGTCTCTGCTCCCGACGAAAAAGAACCG
>DLWR01000084.1 GCA_003444795.1 Cryomorphaceae bacterium | reverse complement strand
GCAATGGTGCCGGCGTCAGGCGGAAGCCCTGCTGGAAGGCTTAGCGGTGTAGGCGTATTGGTGGTAAAATCTTACGCACAATACCCGAAAATATCTCCAGAGATTGGATCGGTTAATTCGAATACCAAGGTTTGCGCATTCTGCAAATTGTAATTCGTCGAAGAATAAAAACAATAGTCAAAATTGCCCGGATTGGAGGCGCCAATCACAGAAGCTGGACCCACTTCGATGCTCGTCAAAACGGCATTTCCTCCCGTGCTTTCATAAATGGCGGTAATGGCGGGAGGATTCACACTGCCCGTTGAGGACGTCCAGTCCATGCGAATGTTTCCCGTCTTTGAACCTGTAGGCGGAATAGCATAAGCAGTGCCCACAAAATTCGGGGCAACTGATACTCCCGGAGCTCCGGGGCAACTGGTTGCACCGCCGTTTCCGTTGTTCCGGAACGTGATGGACGCACAGCCGTCCACATTGACCCAACTTTGGGCTATACCTGCAGAACTAGCAAAGAAAGAGACGACGATAAAGCTCAAAAATGAGCGTAGGATAGTAGGGCGAAGCATAGGCATAGCTACAAAGTTCGATGCTTTTCTTTGAAGGTACGTGGACTTCCCCTTCGCGCGCGAGGACAATGAGTTTCCGAAGGTGTTGCCCATGTTAAAGAACACGGTTAAGTTTTTTGTGAAGGGCATTCCGAACCCCTTGAAAATGGGTGAATTGCGCCAGCAGTTGGCCACGTTTATCTGCATCCTCGGTGGATTCGAGTTCCGTTTTCAACTGGATAATCATATCCGAAAGTCGAAGTTCCTTGAAGCGGAAGAGGCACTCTTCTACATGCTTGGAAAGGTGGTCTTCCCGTTCCTGAACAAAGATGTTTTTGCGCTTCCAATCCGCCAAAGCGTAGCGTTCTGTGAGCAGTTCCGCCACCACGGAGGCTACCGCCGGTTCTGCATGACGGCTGAAGACTTCCGAGGTCAGGATGCGCTCTTCGGACTTCCAAGCGGCATCCATGTCGGCGTGAATTTGGGCGTATACCGGGTAGGAGAAGGTCAATTCATCGGTCGCCAAATCATCCAAAACCACGGGGCCCGCGGCATCTACAAATTCCTCCCCATCTTCCGTCTTGCCGGTGATTCTGTCGTTGGCATGAAGCAACAGGATGCGCATGAGCGCTTCCTCCACAGCAGGAGGACGCTGATCCAGCACAGGTGCTGAAGCCACAACCAAAGTCGGCCCATCCGGCTGCTGGCGTTCCTGTTCACGTTGCGCCGCCCGGCCGTCCGCAGCGCGAATTCGATCAAGTTCCGCAAACAAGCTTCGCTCATCCATCCCCAGCCGTTGCGCAGAGTCACGTAGGTAAACCTCACGTAGAATCGCATTAGGGATTTTTGCGATGGAATGAATGATGTCTTTGACGAGTTCGGCCCGTTTGATGGGGTCTTTGCCGGCAGATTCAATGAGCAGATCCGATTTGAACTGCATGAAGTCCACTTCATGCTCCGAGAGATAGGCCTGGAGGCCTTCCGTGTCCATGGAGCGCGCTAAGGAATCCGGATCCTCCCCTTCTGGCAAGGGGACAGCACGTACCAACATCCCTTCTTCCAATAGCAAGTCCATGCCTCGGAATGACGCCCGAATCCCTGCGGAGTCCCCATCATACAGCAGGGTCACGTTGGAGGTTAAGCGCTTGACCAGGCGGATTTGCTCCACCGTTAGGGCCGTTCCCGAGGAGGATACCACATTCTGGACCCCTGCTTGAGAGAGGCTAATGACATCGGTGTAGCCTTCGACAATGTAGCAGCGATCTTGGCGAGCAATGCTTTGCTTCGCTTGGTACAAGCCATAAACGACCCGGCTTTTGTGGTAGATATCTGATTCTGGGCTGTTGAGGTACTTGGCCGTCTTGGCATCCGACTTGAGAACGCGTCCACCAAAACCGACAATTCGGCCACCCAAACTGTGAATCGGGAACATGGCGCGGCCCCAGAACCTATCTACATGGCTGCCATCATCACGTGCAATGGATAAGCCTGTACCGACGAGGTATTCCGCTTGATAACCCGCAGCCCGCGCTGCATCAAAAAAACTGGAACGGCCCTCCAAATGGAAGCCAAGTTCAAAGCGCCGAATAGTCTCCTCCGTGAAACCGCGCTCCCGTAAATAAGAGAGTCCCACGGAACGCCCCACGGCATCCTCCCACATCCAGGTGGAAAATTGCTTGGCTGCAAAAGCATTGACGGCGAGTAAGCTTTCGCGAATATTTCGCGCTTCATCGGCTTCTTCCGAGGAGGCTTCTTCTTCAATTTCGATGTTGTACTTCTTAGCCAACCACCGGAGTGCATCCGGATAGGTGAGCTGCTCGTGCTCCATCAAAAAAGTGACGGCAGAACCTCCCTTCCCGGAAGAAAAATCTTTAAAAATTTGCTTGGAGGGGACGACGTAAAAGGACGGGGTCTTTTCTTGACTGAACGGGCTCAATCCTCGGAAGCTCGAACCGCTCTTTTTAAGTTGCACGAAGTCTCCCACAACTTCCTCAATTCGAACAGAATCAAGAATTTTTTCCACGCACGAGGCGGTGATGCGGCCCATACGTTAAAGGTATCGAATTCGGCCCGTTATCGCACCCGATTTCCGATGTATTCCACCAATTCGTTTAAGGCTTGACGCGCTTCGCCTTCCGGAAATTCCTGCAAATGTTCACGCGCGATTTGCTGCCACTCGCCCATGCGCTTTTGAGCATACTCTATTCCACCCAAAGCGCGAACTTTTTCCATGAGCCATTTGATGCTATTGGGGTCGTCTTTTTTGTTCTTGACAATTCGCATCATGGCCTTTTTAACCAATTTGCTCGCCACGCCCAAGGCGTAAATCAAGGGCAAAGTCATCTTTTGCTCTTTGACGTCAATGCCCGTTGGCTTCCCGCTTTGGCCAAAAGCGTGGTAGTCCATCAAGTCATCCTGAATTTGGAAGGCCATTCCCAAGGCTAAGCCGAAGGCATGGGCTTTGTCAACCATCTCTTGGGGCTGGTTGGAGGCAGCCGCTCCCACAGCACAACATGCCGCCATAAGTGACGCCGTTTTCTTTTCAATGATGGCATCGTAGACCGCTTCCGTAATATCCAATCGACGAGCCTTTTCGATTTGAAGAAGCTCGCCTTCGCTCACCTCCTTTACCGCTCGGCTGACCAACTTCAGTAAATCGTGGTCCTCATGTTCGACCGCCAGCAAAAGCACTCGAGACAACATGTAATCCCCTACCAAGACCGCAATCTTGTTCTTCCAAAGCGCAGAAATGCTGAAGGCTCCTCGACGTGTAATGGCATCATCGACCACGTCATCGTGAATAAGCGTAGCGGTATGCATCAATTCTACGAGAACTGCCCCGCGCTGAGCCCTATCCGACAAGGGTCCCGTGGCAAAACTCTTTGCCGTTAAGAAAACGAGCGCGGGCCGAAGGCGCTTGCCTTTTTGCTTCACCGCATAGCGAAGCACCAGGTCCATCAATGCAACCTTGGTGCTGAATGCCTTGGGAAATTCCTCGTCAGAGCGCTTCAGCTCTGCCTGAATA
>DLWR01000053.1:978-3421 GCA_003444795.1 Cryomorphaceae bacterium | reverse complement strand
TTCCATTCACATTCCAGGAAATAATTTTCATGCCTTAAAGGTACCTAGCCCGCACAGAATTGCCGAACTTTCCGCCATGGGAGTTATCCACAAATGCCTTTTGGGAGCCACCACTGTGCTGGTACTCAGTTGCCAACCGCGCTGGACGTATACTGCCAGTTATCAGTTTGCCAACAATGCCCAATTAGTGCAGAGCGAATCACTGGAAATCCTTTCCTATCCAGGAGCGAGTTCCACGGGTAAGTTTCAACAAAACTTGACCATGGGAGACAGGGGGACCCTCCTTACGCATATAGTGTTTTTCTCCCCGGAAGGCGGTCAACTTCAACGCTATCAGCTCGTGAGCACTTCCAGCCCATCGTATGCAGCCAACTTTACAGACGGCCTCATGGAGGTCTATGAAGGGGTGTTGGGTTTGTCCCCCCATGAAAGCCATTCCCTCCCCACCGGACCGCTCTATCACCCCGTGATGGCCCCCCAATACCCCTTGGTGGTAGATGCTATTTGGGAGCTCAAAGTGGGCGAAGAACACCTACTCACCATGGTGCAGCCCCCAAAGGGAAACATCAGCGTGGCGAGTTACTATTTGGCCGAAAAAACGGCCAAAGAGCGCATCTATTTGTACCGAAACGACAGCAACGTTGGCACGCTGACCTACAAGAAACACAAGGGTCGCTGGGTCCTCCTGAAGGTGGACCTCCTAAACCAGGATGTACCGTATGTCTGGGAGCGAGTGGAGCAGCCCTAGCGACTACATGTTTCGGCGGTACTGACCGCCCACGTCAAACATAGCTTCCGTCATTTGTCCCAGGGAGCAAACCTTGGCTGCATCCATGATCGCCTCGAAGACGTTGCCGCCGGAAAGTGCTGCCTTCTGAATGGACGCCAAGGCCTCCGAGGATTTTTCCCCAGACGCCTGCTGCAAGGACATCACTGTAGCGATTTGGTTCTCTTTTTCCGCTTCCGTGGCGCGAATAACCTCCCCGGGAATTAGCGTGGGCGATCCTTTGGAACTCAAGAAAGTGTTGACACCGATAATGGGGTATTCCCCGGTGTGCTTGAGCATCTCGTAGTGCATGGACTCCTCCTGAATCTTGCCGCGCTGGTACATGGTTTCCATGGCGCCGAGAACACCGCCGCGTTCAGTGATGCGGTCAAATTCCACCATAACGGCTTCCTCAACAAGGTCGGTCAGGTCTTCGATAATGAAGGAACCTTGAAGTGGGTTTTCATTCTTCGCAAGCCCCAGTTCCTTGTTGATAATCAGCTGAATGGCCATGGCACGACGCACGGATTCTTCCGTCGGCGTGGTAATAGCCTCATCATACGCGTTGGTGTGCAGCGAGTTGCAGTTATCGTAAATGGCGTACAGGGCCTGAAGCGTGGTCCGAATGTCATTGAAGTCAATCTCTTGAGCGTGCAGAGAACGGCCCGAGGTCTGAATGTGGTACTTCAACATTTGGGCGCGGGGGTCAGCCCCGTACTTGTTCTTCAGGGCTTTGGCCCAAATTCGGCGCGCTACCCGACCGATGACGGCGTATTCGGGGTCAATGCCGTTGGAGAAGAAGAAACTCAAGTTGGGACCAAAGGCGTTAATGTCCATGCCGCGGCTTAAGTAGTACTCCACGTAAGTGAAGCCATTCGCCAAGGTGAAGGCGAGCTGCGTGATGGGGTTGGCGCCGGCTTCCGCGATGTGATAGCCCGAAATGGATACCGAGTAGAAGTTGCGGACCTTTTGGTGAATGAAGTAGGCTTGCACATCACCCATTAAACGAAGTGCGTACTCCGTGGAGAAAATGCACGTGTTTTGAGCTTGATCCTCCTTGAGGATGTCCGCTTGAACTGTACCGCGGGTTGAGCTCAGGGCCTCCGCCTTGATCTTCGCATAGACCTCTGCGGGAAGCACTTCATCGCCCATCACCCCTAAGAGCATCAAACCAAGGCCGTTGTTGCCTTCGGGAATTCCCCCGTGATAGGCCGGACGAGGCAATCTGCGGTCGTCATACTTCGCCTTTTTCACGGCCTCTACCTTCGCCTCCAGGGCATTGGCAGTAATGTATTTTTCGCACTGCTGGTCCACCGCAGCATTCAGGAAGAAGCCGAGGAGCATGGGCGCCGGACCGTTGATGGTCATGGACACCGATGTGGTTGGATCGCAGAGATCAAAGCCACTGTATAGCTTTTTGGCATCGTCCAAGCAGCAGATGCTTACGCCCGCATTGCCAATCTTGCCATAGATGTCGGGGCGTCGACCAGGATCATGGCCATACAACGTAACAGAGTCAAAAGCAGTGCTCAAACGCTTGGCGGGCATACCGAGAGAGACATAGTGAAAGCGCTTATTGGTGCGCTCGGGGCCACCCTCGCCTGCAAACATGCGAGTGGGATCTTCGGCTGTGCGTTTGAAGGGGTAGATACCGGCAGTGTATGGGAAATCTCCGGG
>DLWR01000053.1:0-607 GCA_003444795.1 Cryomorphaceae bacterium | reverse complement strand
TTGGGAATCTTTTTGCCGCTCAAAGACAAAGAATACGTAGGCACCTTAATGTCCTTCCCTCGAACCTGGTAAACGTATTCATCGGCCTTGTAGCGGTCGCGCAGGGTTTCCCAGCCTTGAATAAGGTCCCAGTTATAGGGGTCCAAATCGCGTTTTTTCTTTTCGAAGGCTTCTTGGAGCCCTTTGATCAATCGGTCCTTGTCTTCCAGATCCGTAGCGGCAAGTCCGTCCATAGACCCTTGGAGTTGATAGAGCGCATCGGCCACTAGGGCTTGCTGGAGGACCCAGTCGTTGTAGCCCCGAATGCCCTCTGAGATCTCGCTGAGGTACCGCGTTCGAGCCGGGGGAATGATATAGATCTTTTCACTTTGGGCCCCTTCATCCTGCGCACTCGTAGCTAGGGAATTTGCACCGGCCTTCTCGGCCAAGGTTTGCATGACGGCGGCAAACAGGCGGTTTGTGCCGGGATCATTAAACTGGGAGGCCATGGTGCCAAAGACCGGCATATCCTCCACCGCGTCGTCCCAGCGGTTGTGGTTGCGCTGCACCTGCTTCTTAACGTCCCGTATGGCATCCAGCGCCCCGCGCTTGTCAAACTTGTTCAGCG
>DLWR01000136.1 GCA_003444795.1 Cryomorphaceae bacterium | reverse complement strand
TCGCCGTTGAGCCGCAATCCTGCCATGGACAACTGAATGGTACCCGTCGATGTACCCGCACCTTGGTAGGAACGCCAGCCTTCTGGCCCCGTCTCCTCCGTAAAGCCCAAGGAATAATCGCGCTGGACGCGAATATCTTGGCGCTTCACCGGAAAGATCCCTGCGGAAGTGAAACTTCCTCCAAAGACTAAGCCTTCCGTGGAGGTATTGTCCAGAGAATCAATAGTAAATGGATCAATGTTCACATAAACATTGCTCCGCTGGTAGACACCGCCGTAGGCTTTATCGTAGTAAATCTTGGCGGGCGCAGCGGATTTGAAGATGGGGTATTCCGGATAGCGGAGGTAGCTGGACTTGTTGGTCGGATAGTCGATCCATAGCTCACCGGAAATGTCTTGGATGGTGTTTCGGACCCGAACCAACGGCCGCGTTCCATCGCTCGCCAATTCAAAGCTCGGCACGGAAAAGCGCATACTGTCAATGGCCGGCATGTTAAACATGAAGAGGTCGTAATTGAACTTATTTTCCCGACTGTAGAATGTGAAGCGCCCCGCTTCTACCCTTCCGTCAAAATCAAAGTTCAAGCCCTTGTGAATCAAAACTTTTTGCTGCGTTGGAAAGAGGGCAACCTTTTGGCTGTCGGACAGGGCGATGGTTTGGACCCCCACGACTTCCATGTCCAAGCTCAAAAGGCTCAACCGGGCATTCATGCCTTGCGCCACATCGGAAACAAAGCGAATCACATCATAGTCTCGACGGTTGTCATGGTCCAGGATGTACTCACTGGTTTTGGGCAGCACATCTATGAGCTTCTTATCCACATCATAGCGCACGAAGCCTTGAACCGCCAGCTCCATCATGAATCGACCACATGGCTCTAGCGGCATGCCCAAGCCCACGGCCATGTCGTATAGGGTGATGTTTTGATTGCCGTACGATGCGCCGACCTGATCGACTTTCACCAGTGGATTTTCAAGACTCAAACCCTGCAGGGCCGCATAGCGAGCGCTCCGAAAGTACTGGTCGGACTCAAGGACCATCGGAGAGCCACTCCCCATATTCAAGCCGCCTAGGTAAATGCTTGGGTCTGTGACCTTCCACTGCACTTGGTCCAGCTCCATGACCAAATTGTGGTAACTATCCACATAGGGCGTCATAGCCAAGCCTTCATCCGGGCGGTTAATGCGCAGCAATTGCCCAATCGGGTCGTATTTCACTTCACTTTTGAGGTGGTAGATACTATCCGAATCCCCCAGTCGAATAATTACTTCAGACGTGGGACTGAGCAATTCATCAGACCGAATGACAAAGCGTTCTGACCGGAGTTCCAGGACCTCTGTGCTGTCGTAGCGAAACGTGAAGCGTGCCTTCTCATCCGCCGAACCTGAGGCAAAAAAGCGCTGACCTATGATGGAGAAGCCCCCTTTGTAGTTCACCCCTTCAAAGAAATCATCGATCTCTATATCCTTGCTGTAGGCTTCAAACCGCGGGTAGATCGCGTTTTCTGCCGTATTGCGCGCCGTCAAACGATCCTCAAAGTGCCCCAGCGAGAGAATCGGTACAGCCTCCCCTATCATACCCTCCTTCATGAAGGAGGAAGTGAAGAGTTCGACGGAATCCACCTGGATGCCGGGCGTGTGCAGGTCCGCTTCCCAGGCGGGAAAATCTGCATAGAGTTCTCCTGGGCCAAATCCTGCCCTCAACCATTCTACTCGCCCTCCGACGGCCTTAAATTGGCCTTTGATCGGGTCGTAGAGGCCTTCCACGTTGGCCACTTCAATGCTGTCGTTCTTCATTCGGCCGATAAGACGCCCCTCCTTGAACAGAAAAGTAGCCGTATCGCCATAGCTCGCGGGACTAACCTCCATGGTGCCATCGAGGTACCACCAACTCAGCTGTCCATCGTCATAGAGCCGGACCGCAAAACCTTCCTCCCCTTGGGTCAGACCCATGTACGTGTGAAGGAACAATTCCATTTCACGCCGAGAGGCACGCTTAAACTCGCGCTGCAACTCTTTGAAGAAGCGATCGCTTTGCCCCTGCTCAAATTGCCCCGCCGGCCAGGACCAGGCTTGGAAGAGATGCATGAACTCCAACCAAGGCTCGGTATTCACCACACGTCGGCGGAGCATTTCTCGGGCAACAGCCATAAAGGTCTCGCGCTGAACGGGGTCCATATCCCAGTCCGGAGCCATGAAATAGGGCAAGAATTCCGCAAGCTTTGCTTCCGCTTGCTTTTTGCCCATTAGCTCATTTAGGTGCTTGCTAAAATCCTTGGAAAAGGACTCCACATCATTCCCAAAAGCCCGCACGCTTTGCGCCTGCGCAGGCCGGAAGGATGCAAGCACTAAAAAACTGAAAAGTAAATACTTAGCCCACTTCGGCGTGGAAGTGAACGCGGGCTTACGCGGTGTGGGTTTGGTCATGGCCTTGATACACCAAAGTAAGGCGCATCCACCCCTCTTTTGAGGCCTGCTTAACCAAGGAATATCCACAGCGTTTTGCACATTCTACGAGGGTCTCCACATCCGCTTGGTAGAAGCCACTAAGGTCCAAACGCGCACCAGGAGCACTCACAGACGCATAGTGATGCATGTCTGAGAGTAAAATGTTGCGGTTGATATTGGCCAATACCCACTGATACGGCCCGGGCTCCTGAGCTAGGGTCGCCGCATCGCCCGTGTAAATCTTTAGTCGGTCTGCCACTTTGTTGAGTTCGGCAATTTCCTCGGCGTTTTCCGCGGCATAGGGATCGATTTCAATCCCCACTGCAGATGCTGCCCCTGCCTGAAGGGCCAAAACGGCCAGGATGCCTGTTCCACAGCCCATATCGAGTACATGTTGCCCTTGAAGGATCCCCTTTTCGGCCGCTTCCAAAACGGCTTCCATCATGAGATAGGTGGTTGGATGGTGGCCCGTACCAAAGGCCATTTTGGGCACCATATGGATCACATGCTTAAAGAGGCTGGGATCCGGCTCCGTGTGAAAAGGGGCTTTTACAAGCACATCATGCCCAAGTACCAGGGGTGGAAAGTTGGATTCCCATTCGGCATTCCAATTCTGGTGGGCAATTTCCGCGGTGGTCCACGTCAACTGGCCCACTTGAAGGGCGAGTGGAAAGTGATCCGAAGTCCAATCGCTGAAGTCTTCTTGTACCACATAGGCCTTAACACTAAGTCCTTCTTGAGTAACGGATTCAACCGGGAGGGCATCCAAATCGGCCAAGAGCCATTCTGCGGTCA
>DLWR01000195.1 GCA_003444795.1 Cryomorphaceae bacterium | reverse complement strand
AAAATCCCAAAACAGCGAATCAGAGAACAAACTCGACTGAGTGAGCGTGAGATTCAACCCAGAGCTTTGCGCTTGAAATGAAACCGCAGGGGATTGACATGGATTGATATCCACCTGCTGCGCATAAGGCCGGCCATTGCCCGTCCGGTCTTCTACCCAAGCTCCCGTGACTTTGCCATTGAAAATGGGAAGGAGATCAATTCGGGTCTTAGTTCCATTGGAGTTTGTGGCAAAATCAATTTCGTGGGGCGTATTCAAAAAGGCTCCCATGGTATCTAATTCGACCAAAAGCAAATCCTTGGGAAAAACACCGTTGCTATTGCCATCCGAAACTAAAAACACGGGATGGTCATTCCATACTTGCAAATGCCCGCGGTGTGAGATGTCCGCAGTACTAATAGAATATACCGTCAATCCATTGGTGCCCAACATACGGGCGCCACTGTGGGCATGAATCTTTTGAACCGCTTCTCCCATGTTTGCCTGGCTGGTGGTCGTCATTTCGGCAATGGCCCAGAGGTACTTGGAATCTACATCTCTAGCCAGGGATAAGTTTCGTTCATACAAGGTGTTTTGCGTGCCAAAATCTACCCCGTTGCTTCCCCAAGGAAGCGTGCCATCAGGATTAATACGCTGCACAAAGGCTTGAAGGTTCATGCCTTGTGCTCCCCCATACCCAAAGTAGGCCGTGTCTCCTCTCTGAATAAAATCATAGCGTTGGAAGGCATAGGTATAGGTGCCGGAAGAAAGGGCCACAGGTCCCGTCCAAACCGCTGAGCCTGCCGTGGAGTAGCAGTGAGCGTAGGGCAAGGAAGAGGGAGAGAATCCTGCCTTGTCATGAAAGACAAACATGAATTTTCCGTTGCTCATTTCGATGAACTCTCCAGGCCAGGACTGATGCGAGGTCACCGTGGGCGTGACCGTTATCGGGGTACTCCACTGCGCGGTTCCCGTGCTGCTGTATTTCTGGATGACGGCGTGGCTGGCGGGTAGATAGGCCACCAAAACCTCCCCCGAATTCAAGGGCAGGATGCGCACGCTATAGCCTTGGCCTACTGTAATACCATTGGCGCCCCATTGCTTCGTACCAGAAGGACTGACTTTGTGCACGCGGGCATCGCCATTTCCACCCGTTCCAGTGATCCCGATGTACACATTGTTGGTGTTGTCGATGGCCAAATCCCAGGTTACCGTGGATGTGCTCATGCCAATACTATTGTCTACCACCATGCCATTGGTTCCAAATTGCGGGGTGCCACTTGTGTCCAACAACTGTAATCGCATTTCATAGTAAACCGGGCCCGAAACGGGGGCCCAAAATGCGATGTACGTCCGACCATCGTTTGTGGCCACCGTCTTCATATCGTCTGTATTCACGTTGGCCGCCAACGTGTTTAAAGCGGTATTGGGCGTCCACTGAGCGAATAGGTGGCCAGATACCAGCAGAAAAAAAAGGAGAAAGCGGTGTGCCATGGGTAGGGATGTTTCTAATAAAGGTAGGAATAAGCCGCTACCTTTAGTGTATGAAACCTCTCGTGCTCACTTTATTGGCCGCAATTTTAGGCATGGCCCTCAACGGCTATCTAATTGCCTATAGCCACCTATTTGTAGCACCTCCTGTAGGTGCCGATCTCACGACCGAAGAAGGTCTTCTCGCCGCCATGCCACTCATGGAACCCAAGCATTACGCAATGCCTTTTCTGGCCCATGCTCTGGGAACCTTGCTCAGCGCCTTTTTGGTTTCGTGGTGGGTTCGGCCCGCTACTTTACAGCGCTCCATGCTGTTGGGCTTTGTCTTCCTGGCGGGCGGCCTTTATATGGTTCGTATCCTACCCTCCCCCATGTGGTTCAATATCCTGGATCTCGGCCTGGCCTATTTGCCCATGGCGTATTTGGGGTATCATGCGGGGAGAAGGGTTTAAGGGTTTAAGGGTTGAAGGGCACCAAGCGCTTGACCGAATTCTCGTGCGCAGCCTACCCCAGCTTGCGGGTGCAGCCCGCCCCCTTAACCTCTTGCCAGCGACGAACGAAGCTGGCACCACCCTAAAACACAACCCAATGGGTATAAAAAAAGCCCGGAGCGTGTTCCGGGCTTTTACATTCATCGCAAAGCGAAAGAATCGCCTTGGAATTACTTCAAATCAAAGCGATCGAGGTTCATCACCTTGGTCCACGCCGCCACAAAGTCCTTCAAGAACTTCTCTTGGCTGTCGCCGCACGCATAGACTTCCGCCAAAGCGCGCAGTTCAGAATTAGATCCAAATATCAAATCCACACGGGTACCGGTCCACTTCACGTCGCCAGTCTTGCGGTCGCGACCTTCAAAAGCCGTGCTATGATTGTTGCTAGCCGCCCACGTCGTGCCGACGTCCAACAAGTTCACAAAGAAGTCATTGGTAAGGGTCTCGGGACGCTCGGTGAAAACGCCGTGCTGGCTTCCTCCCGTGTTGGCGTTCAGCACGCGCAATCCACCGACCAAAACGGTCATTTCTGGTGCAGTCAACGTGAGCAATTGCGCCTTGTCGACCAACATTTCTTCGGCAGAAATGGAGTATTCACGCTTGCTGTAGTTGCGGAAACCGTCAGCTTGAGGCTCGAGCCATGCGAAGGACTCCACATCCGTCTGTGCCTCGGAGGCGTCTGTACGACCCGGAGTGAAAGGAACGGTGATGGAGTGTCCTGCTTTTTGAGCAGCCGCTTCCACACCCGCCGAACCTGCCAACACAATCAAGTCCGCCATGGAGATGGCCTTGCCCCCCGTGGCCTTGCTGTTGAAGTCCTTTTGAATGGCCTCCAAAGCGTCGAGGACTTTGCCAAGGTCTGCAGGATTGTTGGCTTCCCAGTAGCGCTGAGGCGCCAAACGCACGCGGCCGCCATTAGCGCCGCCACGCTTGTCTGAACCGCGGAAGGTAGAGGCCGAAGCCCATGCTGCACCCACCAGCTGTGAGATGCTCAAGCCACTCGCCAATATGCTCGCCTTGAGTGCGGCAACATCAGAAGCGTCTACCACAGCGTGCGTCACGGCGGGAATGGGATCTTGCCAAATCAATTCTTCCGTTGGGACTTCAGGACCTTTGTAGAGGCTGCGTGGTCCCATATCGCGGTGGGTCAATTTGAACCACGCGCGAGCGAAGGCATCGGCAAACTCCTCAGGGTTCTCATAGAAACGCTTGGAGATCTTGGCATAGGCTGGATCAAAGCGCAAGGACAAGTCCGTGGTCAACATCGTTGGCTGGTGAGTCTTACCTGGCACGTGTGCATCAGGCACGGTACCCGCCCCGGCATCGCCTTTTGGCTTCCACTGGTAGGCACCCGCTGGGCTCTTGAAGAGCTCCCATTCGTAGCCAAAGAGGTTTTCAAAGTAGTTGTTGCTCCATTGGGTTGGGGTTGTTGTCCAAGCCCCTTCCAATCCGCTGGTGATGGTGTCTCCGCCAGCGCCTGTCCCGAAGGTGTTTTTCCACCCCATGCTTTGCTCTTCAATGCTTGCCCCTGCAGGCTCTGCTCCTACGTACTTTTCGGGATCGGCCGCACCGTGGGTTTTTCCGAAGGTGTGTCCCCCCGCAATCAACGCCACCGTCTCT
>DLWR01000223.1 GCA_003444795.1 Cryomorphaceae bacterium | reverse complement strand
GGATTTGAACCTGCGACCTTCGGGTTATGAGCCCGACGAGCTACCAACTGCTCCACCCCGCGATGTGGACGCCAAAGGTACGCAAACTTTGGCATTGACGCCAAAAACATATTCGGCGAAGCCAAAAAGTTGGGTGTACCTTCAAGGCGGTGAAGGACAAGGAGATGTATTCGTTTTCGGCCCCGATAGAACGCTTTGAAATGGAAGGGGCATGGGATTACGTGGCCATTCCACATGAATTGAGCGATGCATTAAAGGCACAAAAAGTTAAGCGGGTCCAGGTGTCCATCAACGAAACGCACCCCTACGCTTGCGGCATGCTACCCACGGGGGACGGCCGCCTTTTTATCATCATGAGCCAACAAAGACAGAAGGACTTGGGTATGTTTTTGGGGGCGTGGGTGCATGTGGACCTTTGGGAGGACCGGAGTAAATACGGTATGCCAGTTCCGGAGGATCTTCAAGAGCTATTCGAATTTGACCCTGGCATCCAAGACAGATTTGATTTACTTCTCCCGGGCAAGCGGCGCAATTATTTGCACCGCATCGCCCAGGCAAAAACGGAAGCAACACGCACCAAACGCATTGCTGGGTTGCTCAAGGATCTTGGCTTGGAATAGGGCCATGAGATTTTCCTCAAGGGCCGCTGTAAAAACGCGACCTTTGCACCATGGAAAAAGCGCACAAAGCAGGCTTTATCAACCTCATTGGACACCCCAATGTGGGCAAGTCTACCTTGACCAATGCCTTGGTTGGGGAGCGCTTGAATATCATTACTCCAAAGGCGCAAACCACGCGCCACCGCATATTTGGTATTCTAAACGGTGAAACACCCGCCTTCGATTACCAGATGGTTTTTAGCGATACCCCAGGTGTATTGGATCCGGCATATGCCTTGCAGGAAACCATGTTGACGGCGGTGAAGTCCGCCTTTGAGGATGCGGATGTCTTCCTGTACGTCGTGGAATTGGGCGAAGGCCCCCTCAAACATGAAGGCTTTTTCAAAGGACTTCAAGAGGCAGAGCAGCCTGTTTTGGTTCTTTTAAACAAGGTGGATTTGCACGACCAAGAGAAATTGGAACGTGAAACCGCACTTTGGTCCACCTGGATGCCACGCGCTGAAATCATTCCTATTTCGGCGTTGACCAAGTTCAATTTGGACTATGTCATGAACCGTTTGCTCCAGCTCATTCCAATTAGCCCCCCCTATTTTGAAAAGGATCAGCTGACGGACCGTTCGGAACGCTTTGTGACTTCAGAAATTATCCGCGAGCAAATCCTTATCAACTACTCCAAAGAAATCCCTTACTCGGTGGAAGTTGGCGTCGACACCTTCATCGAGGAAGAGAAGATCATTAAAATCCGTGCGGTTCTCTATGTTGCGCGGGATTCCCAGAAAGGCATCATCATCGGCCACAAGGGGGCTGCGCTCAAGCGTGTCGGGATAGGGGCCCGAAAGCGCCTCCAAGACTTTTTCCAAAAGCATGTACACCTTGAGCTCTTCGTCAAGGTGCAAGCAGACTGGCGTAATGACCGCCAGAAATTAAAACGATTCGGGTACGAATGAAATCATTAGTCGCCATTGTGGGGCGCCCCAATGTGGGCAAGTCCACCTTCTTCAACCGCTTAGTTCAACGCCGTGATGCCATCGTGGATGCTATCGCAGGGGTGACTCGTGACCGTCACTACGGCCACACGGAATGGGTGGGCAAGAAATTCAATATTGTGGATACCGGCGGTTACGTGGAAGGTTCGGACGATATTTTCGAAGGCCAAATCCGCAAGCAGGTGGAAGCCGCTTTGTTGGAGTGCGATGCCATCCTCTTCCTCGTAGACGTAGAAGACGGAGTGACGCATGACGACCAAGAGATTGCCGCCATCCTCCGTCGCCAATCCAAGCCCGTCATCGTGGTCGCAAACAAAGTGGACAACCACCAACGTGCCAACGAAGCAGCGGAATTCTATGGCCTCGGTTTGGGCGAACCTATTTGCATGTCCGGCATCAACGGCAGTGGAACGGGGGAAGTCTTAGACGCGGTAGTTAACCTCTTGCCTGAACAAGAAGACATGCCCGATGAGGATCCGCTCGATCACCTCCCCAAATTGGCCATCGTCGGTCGCCCCAATGTGGGAAAATCTTCGTTGACCAATGCGCTCTTTGAGGAAGAAAAGTCCATTGTTACTGACATCGCGGGAACCACGCGGGACACGGTCAATGCGCACTTCAACAAGTTTGGCATGGAGTTTTTATTGCTCGATACCGCGGGATTGCGCAAGAAAGGTAAAGTCAGCGAAGACCTGGAATTCTACAGCAATATGCGCAGCATTCGGACCATTGAAGAGTCGGATGTGTGCGTGCTAGTTATTGATGCCACCCAAGGATTCGAGGCCCAAGACCTGGCCATCCTGAATGTGATTGAAAAGAACCACAAAGGATTGGTGATTTTGGTCAACAAATGGGATTTGGTAGAAAAGGACCACAATACCACGGAGGAGTTCACAAAAATCATTCTGAACCGAACGAAACCCTTCGTAGACGTGCCCATCATCTTTACGTCTGCCCTTACGAAGCAACGCGTTCTCAAGGGAATCGAAGAGGCGATGGCGGTTTACGAGCGCCGTAAAACACGGATCAGCACGTCCAAGCTCAACGACGAAATGCTCCCCATCGTGAAGCATATGCCTCCTCCCATCTACAAGGGCAAGGAAGTGAAAATCAAGTACATCACGCAGTTGCCTACGCACTACCCTCAGTTTGTGTACTTCTGCAACCTGCCCCAATACGTCAAAGATCCCTACTACCGCTTTGTGGAAAATCAAATGCGAAAGCACTACAATTTCCACGGGGTACCCATTGAGATTTACTTCCGAAAGAAATAAAAAAGCCGGCGTGAAAGCCGGCTTTTTTTGTGCTTAACCAGTAGAGTCTCTACGTCTTAGGAAGTGACTTTTCGGAAAGTGGCTTCTAAGTTTTCACCGCCTTTTTTGGTGAAGGTTTCGATGGCGTCTTCCCGCACAATTTGGCCTTTTTTGATGAAGATCACGCGGTCACATAAAGCTTCTACTTCTTGCATGATGTGTGTTGAGAGCAAGACGGTTTTATTGGCGCCAACGTTGCGAATCAACTTCCGAATTTCCACCAACTGATTGGGGTCTAGACCTGTGGTGGGTTCGTCGAGAATCAGCACCTCCGGATCGTGCACTAGAGCGGCGGCGAGACCCACGCGCTGGCGGTAGCCCTTGGAAAGTTGCTTGATTTGCTTGTGGCGTTCGGGGGTCAATCCAACTTCTGCAATGCGCTGTTCTACGGCCTCCTTGGGGGCGCCATAGAGCTCAGCCACAAAGTGCAGGAATTCCGTGACATACATGTCTTGATAAAGCGGATTGTGCTCTGGCAGGTAGCCCACACGCTTGCGAACCTCAATGGATTCTTTCGCGCAGTCCAACCCGCAAACCGTGGCACTTCCATCACTTGCCGGCAAATACCCGGTTAGGATTTTCATCAAGGTACTTTTCCCCGCACCATTGGGGCCGAGTAAGCCCACGATTTGACCTTTGGGTAAATCAAGGCTGACGCTGTCTAGGGCTTTTTGCGTGCCGTAGCGTTTGGTTAAACCGGAAGTGGAAATGGCCATGCGGAATTATTGCTTAAAGAAAACGATCCAAATGGCCCATCCGGCAGCTGCCTGAAGGGTGGCATTGGTTTTTGCCCGGTAGTTATAGCATTCCAGGTACACGGGATCGCTGAAATGGCCTTTGTTTTTTGATAGCAGGAGCACGCGTCGATCGTGCAGTGGGTGGTAGGTCTTTATGAGGTCGTAGATGACAGTCACAGGGCCAAAGAAGACCCCGCCAAAGAAGTTGTGCCAGTGCCTACCTCTCAGGCGTGTGTCATTGTAAGCACGCAAACAGACATCCACATCGTCTGCAGTCAAGGATTCTAGACCTACA
>DLWR01000103.1 GCA_003444795.1 Cryomorphaceae bacterium | reverse complement strand
CACTGGGTGTTGAGCCCACAGAATGGCCTGGTTTGGCACGCTGAGTTCTTCTCCTGGTTGGATCAGTGGCTCAAGTAAGCGTCTAGTACCGCGTGGTCGATTCCCTCAAGCGTCCGGACTTTGTGGTCGGGACATTGCCCAATGGGCTGCGGTGGATTCACCAGCAGGTGGCCTCGCCTACCGGACATATTGGGATTTTATTGCCCGTAGGTTCCCGTGATGAGGGTCCAGACGAAGAAGGCTTGGCGCATTTCATTGAGCACCTGCTTTTCAAAGGAACCACTCGCCGAAAAGCCTACCACATCCTTTCTCGCATTGAAGACGTCGGTGGTGAACTCAACGCCTACACCGGCAAGGAGGACACGACCCTCTATGCCAGCTTTTTGGTACCCCACTATGGCCGTGCCATGGAGCTCCTGTTTGACATCATCCAAAACGCGCGCTTCCCCGAAAAGGAAATCCCCAAGGAAAAGGACGTCATCCTGGACGAAATTGATTCCTACCGGGACAGTCCATCGGAGCTGATTTTTGACGAGTTCGACGCGCTGGTCTACGGCGACCACCCGCTAGGTCGGAATATTCTGGGAACGGAAGAATCCGTGCCCACATTTACCCGTGAGCAGGTAGTCAACTTTGTCCGAACCCATTACCGCCCCGAACGCGCTGTCCTCTCCTCCGTGGGCGGAATCAGCGCCAAGCAGTTTGAGCGCATGGCCTTGAAGTATGCCGCGGCCTGGACCGTGGAGGGGCCTGTGGCGGATCGCTTGGCCGCACCAACCGTTCGGGTGTCAAAGGAACACCGCCCCAAGGACATCCACCAGTCGCATCTTGTGCTTGGAGGAGAAGGCTTGCACGTGCACCACGATAACTTAACCGCCATGGTGCTCTTGAACAACTTGCTCGGTGGCCCGGCCATGAATTCGCGTTTGAACCTCAACATTCGCGAACGCTATGGCATTGCCTACCACATCGAGAGCTTCTTCAATCCCTACAGCGATACGGGCCTTTGGGGCGTCTATGCGGGCACGGATGGTGAAACCATGGACCGTTGCTACCAGTTGATTATGCGTGAACTCAAACAGCTTCGTGAAAAGTCTTTGGGCACCTTGCAATTCAACAAGGCAAAAACGCAGCTCATGGGCCAAATGGCCCTCGCCCAAGAAAGTAATAGCTCCCTAATGACCGCCTTAGGCAAGTCTCTTATGACCTTTAACCGCGTGGATACCTTTGCCGAAATGGCCACCAAAGTGGACACGGTTACTCCCGCGCAGCTTCAGGAGGTGGCTAACCGAATCTTCGATCCCAGCTGTATCAGCGAACTCCGCTTTGTACCAACGTTAACCGAATAATTTTTCTAGTATGGAATTCCTCCCACCCTACATTGATGCCTATGCTGGTGAGTTCACGGCTCCCCACAGCGAGACCCTTGCAGCCCTCGAGCGTGAAACGTGGCAGGAGGTCCTTATGCCTCGCATGCTGAGCGGACATCAGCAAGGACGTTTTCTGAGTCTGCTTTCGCATTTGATGCGCCCTACCCGCATCCTGGAAATTGGCACGTATACCGGCTATTCCGCCCTTTGCATGGCAGAAGGCCTTGCAGAAGGTGGGGTTATCCATACCATCGACATTAACGCCGAACTCCGTCCACGCATCGAGCGCTTCATGGCAAAAGCTGGGTATGCCGATGTCATCCGCCTGCACATTGGAAATGCTTTAGAAATCGTCCCAACGCTGGAGGGCCCCTGGGACCTGGTATTTATCGATGCCGATAAGGAGAACTATTGCGCCTACTTTGACTTGGTGGTTGATGCCGTGCGCCCTGGAGGTTTGATTATCGCGGACAATGTGCTTTGGAGTGGCAAGGTGGCCGAACCCGAACACCAAGACCACGAAACGGTGGGATTACGCGCCTACAACGCAAAAATTGCCGCCGATCCTCGAGTGGAACACCAGCTGTTACCGTTCCGCGATGGATTGATGGTAGCAAGGAAGCTGGTTGGCTAGCTTTCCGCCATCATCCCCCGAACTTTTTCCAAGTCTTCTGGGCTATCCACGCCTATTCCCGCAGCTTTTACTTCTGCCGCATAGATGGCGTAGCCATGATCTAACCAGCGCACTTGTTCGAGGCGCTCGCGAATTTCATTTTCCGTAGATGGCAGGGCGACAAGTTCTGGGAGCAAATGGGTTTTGAACCCATACATTCCCACATGGCGCCATGCTTGGATAGCACAGCAAGCTGGGTTGCGCGAAAAACTATGGCAACGACCATCGGGGGTCTTATCCGCGAAGGCATTGGTGCCTGATTCGGCATCGCCAGGCTTTGCGGATGTTACTAGGGTGCCGATTTGACCCTCCTCGCGAAGCATCAAATTCAGGAGGCTAACAATATCATGGGGGGAAACCAGGGGCTCATCTCCCTGGATATTCAGGACGATACCTGGGAGGTTTTGGCCTTGTTCCGCCAGGATATGTAGGGCTTCTGTGACGCGCTGCGTGCCGTTTTGGCAATTTTCAGAAGTTAAAATGGCCATACCCCCAGCCTGTTCGATGACTTGGGCAATGCGCTCATCGTCCGTCGCTACAAAGGTGGGCAGCACTTCAGAGACGCGTTCCCAAACGTGCTGAATCATAGGCTTACCAGCGATGTCCGCTAAGGGTTTACCGGGAAGCCGTGTGGAGCCCATTCGGGCAGGAATAATCGCCCAGGCCTTATGAGGAGGCATATTGTTGCGCGTAATAGTCTTGGTAGGAGCCACTGGTGACGGAGGTCAACCAGTCCTCATTGGCAAGGTACCATTCGATGGTTTTCGCCAATCCGGTTTCAAACGTTTCTGCCGGTTTCCAGCCCAGTTCGCGGTGGATTTTGGTGGCATCAATGGCGTAGCGCAAGTCGTGTCCAGGGCGGTCCTTCACAAAAGTGATCAGGCTTTGGCTTGACCCCACTTCTTTGCCCAAACGCGCATCCATCAAATCACAGAGCAAGCGGACCAAATCAATGTTCTGCCACTCGTTCCAACCGCCAATGCAGTAGGTTTCGCCATTTTGGCCCTTCAAGTACACCGTTTCAATCGCCGAGGCATGGTCTTCCACATAGAGCCAATCCCGCGTGTATTTTCCATCCCCATAGACAGGCAAAGGCTTGCCTTGCAAGATGTTGTGAATCATCAATGGGATAAGCTTCTCGGGAAAGTGATTGGGTCCGTAGTTGTTGGAACAGTTGGATATCACCACCGGCAAGCCATAGGTCTCATGGTAGGCACGCACAAAGTGGTCGCTTGATGCTTTAGATGCCGAATACGGACTGTTTGGGCTGTAAGGCGTCTCCTCGGTAAAAAATCCTTCCGCTCCCAATGCGCCAAACACTTCGTCCGTGCTGATGTGATAAAAACGCTTGCCTTCCATGTGGCCTGCCCACATGGCTTTGGCGGCATTCAAAAGGTTGACGGTGCCATTGACATTGGTTTCGACAAAGGCCATGGGGTCACTGATGGAACGATCCACATGGCTTTCCGCAGCCAAGTGAATGATGGCATCGGGCTGGTAGGTGGCAAAGCAGGCTTCTACCGCGGCGGCATCCCGAATGTCCACCTTTGCAAAGTGGTAATTCGGCGCATCTTGAATATCCTTCAAGTTCTCCAAATTGCCCGCATACGTCAGGGCGTCCAAATTCACAATGCGCGTTTGGGGATGGTTCCGCACGAATCGGCGCACGACGTGTGATCCAATAAATCCGGCACCGCCGGTGATGAGGATGGTTTTCATGCGATTAATTTCCAGGCAGGACGATTACTTTCTGTGCCACCAGCTCCATGGGTTCGGACTGGTCCGCTCGATGGGAGCCAAAGAGGACGTGCACCACGTACTGGCCTTGGGGAAGATGTCCCATCCAGAGTTGAACTTCGTTGCGGCCCTCTTTGACTTGGCGTTCTTGCTGGTAGAGCATTCGGCCCGATGCGTCCATGACCCGCTCCTCCACACTGCCCGAAGTCGGAGCATCAAAGGCCATCAAGGCCTCGCCAGGAGTGGGATTCGGGAAAATAACCGGCGCCTCCACATCCAAGTAAGGCACGTAGATGCGCTCGTAGTCCACGCAGCCGCGGGCATCATAAATATAGAATTCCACCGTATCTCCAGAGCAGATGCCGTCTAACACAGGACCGCCGGGTTCGTCGTTCCATGTGAATGAATAGGGCGGCACCCCACCTAGTACATTTGCCGAAATGGACTGGTCACAGCCCACGCCCTCAGCGGCAAAGGAGACCTTCAAAGCGGAAGAATCTGGGCTTTGGAGCAAGCCAAACCAGGTCGAATTCCCCCCATTCTGCAATGCATAGAAACCTGCCGCCCAGACTTTTTGAGGATCGTGGTAGACGGTTTGCAGGCCAAAGTAGTCCCCCCAGCGATCGGGGCCACTCAGTTTATTGACAATGCCCTCCCCTTCTTTGATGGTCACGATGTCAGAGAAACTTCCATCGTTTCCGCGGTAAATGGCACTTACTCCCGCCTTCTCCGTGGTCGACGTATGGTTAAAGCCAATGAGGACTTCTTGGTCACAGGCCTCATTCCCGATGGCTACAATATTGGGGTAGCCGAGGTCACGCGTAGGGTGCGCTATGATGTGACCGTAAAGACTGTCCGGCACCCAGGGGTTGGGCAGTACGCCATGGTAGATAGCACAACGGTTGGTGGCAAAATCTCGGGTGGTACTCACTACATGTACCGAGCCATTGCTGAGTTCGAGCGCACCCAGCCAACGGCCGTCGTTGGTGGAGAGGTGGTAATTCGTGTTGGAGGGATCCGCAAAGGGCTGACGGGCATCCGGAGGAACGCCATAGGGTATGGTGGTGGGAACGTTGAAGATCTCGTAGGAATGGGTGCCTCCTACGGCTGAGTCCGTTCGGCGCAAGAAGAACATCGTATCGTTTTGGGCAGAAAAATTGCGGTTGGACGCCCACATCGGGGTGCTCACGTAGCCATTCCAGCCATTCACTGCGACCAAGTTGCGAATCCACTTCCCACTGTATTGGATGCCATGGTGAAGCTCCGACGGAAGGGTGGTCGAACCAATGTAGCCCGCCGCTTTGTCCATTTCCCAAATGACCGTTCCGTCAAAACCCACCTGCCAGCTAACGCCTGGTATGATCAAGTTGATGGACATGACCAACTTGTCCTCCGTGAAGGCCATGCTCGGGAAGTCGCTCCAGCGGTTGTTGTTGAGCGGGTTGCCCGGCAAGGTGTACATATTCCAACCGGCTGCTGGGTCAGCGGACTGGCTGAAGCAGACGACGATTTGACTCGTGGCCGGGGTGTTGCCCACAAAGAAGAGGAGCACCCAGCGGTCTTCAGCCGGGTCATAGAGCAATCGAGGATCACTGGCGTAGGCAGAGGTTTGAATACCCGCGGCTTGCACCAGGGACAGGAACTGCTGCGGGAAGTGGAAGGTGTCCGTCTTGAGGTCCCAGGCCCAGATGCGGGTATTGACCGCGGCAAGCAAAATACTGTCCTTGGAAAAGGCCACAGTATTGTCATTGGGCGAACCTCCCGCCAAAGCGTACTGGACCCCGTTGATGGGACACACCAGCTTCATGCCAAAAGCATCCAACAACATTGGATCTTCGGCGGTGGTTTTCAGGCGACGGGTACCAGCTTGAGAAGCGGAATAGTCCCCCACGCCAAATTGTGCATCTGCTGCCGCCTTGATTTGGCGCAAGGCTTCTTGCTTGGAAAAGGCGTCAGGGGCTTCTAGGTTCTGGATTTGAAGGTCAAACGTGGGCTCGCCCGCCGCCATGACAAAGGTCTTTGACTTGGGTATAGCAAAGGATAGGGGCTGTCCCGAAAGACCCAGCGCTACTAGTCCAAGAAAGAGTGCAAAAATGCGCTTCATACCCCTCTAAGGTACATCAGCCTTGGGTTTTCAAGGCGCATTGCCAAGCCCAGGCGTCGCGCATGGATTCATCCAGGGATTTCTTCGCCGTCCAGCCCAACACCTCACTGGCCTTGGTAGTATCGGCATAGGCCGCAATGACATCGCCCGCTCGGCGAGGCGCCATGGCGTATGTAAGGGCTTCGCCCGTGGAGCGCTCAAAGGCTTCAATCACTTCTAAGACAGTGGATCCCTTGCCTGTTCCGAGATTAAACACCTCCATGGGGGCTTCCTGCTTGTTTTCCATGAGACGCTCTACCGCCACCATATGCGCTTGGGCCAAATCCACCACATGGATATAGTCCCGAATGGCCGTGCCGTCCGAGGTGGGGTAATCGTTGCCATAAACACTCAAAGGCCCGCGCAATCCCGCAGCGCTCTGGGTGATGAAGGGCACCAAATTTTGGGGCACGCCCAAGGGAAGCTCTCCAATCTGCGCAGATGGATGAGCGCCAATAGGGTTGAAATAGCGCAGGGCTATGGTCTTTAATCCTGCTGCCACTGCCGTTTCCTGTAGGATTTCCTCCCCTATTTGTTTCGTATTTCCGTAGGGGGATTCCGCCGCCTTAACCGGAGCGTTTTCCGTAATGGGCAGCTCATCCGCCTGGCCGTATACCGTGCATGAAGAACTGAAAATGAAGCCGCAGCTGGGATGCTTAGCTACGTAGCCTAGCAAATTGACCAAGCTAAAGAGATTGTTTTGGTAGTACTTCAGGGGCTCTGCCACCGATTCGCCCACGGCCTTGTAGGCGGCAAAATGGATAATGCCATCTAGCTTCAAGTCACCGATAGCTGCCTCGCAGGCTGTGGGATCCGAAAGGTCTACCTTCAGCCAGACGGGGCGCTGGCCCGTGATGGCCTCAATGCCATCCAAGACTTCCGCACGGGTATTGCTCAAATTATCCGCAATCACGACCTCATAGCCCGCTTGCAAAAGCTCAACCG
>DLWR01000028.1 GCA_003444795.1 Cryomorphaceae bacterium | reverse complement strand
GGAGGTATAGGAGTCTGAAGTCAAGCTCACCGTGGTGTTGAGCACGCGGTAATGCGGATCGTTGTCTTTGAGAATGAAGAGGTCCGTCGCGGTGGGTTCTTGTTGCTTAGCTAGGTTTCGGGCCGAAATCAAATCTTCTTCGCCCAATTGATCCTTGTCAAAGCCCCAGAGATCGACGAGCACCAAACTGCCTAAAGCGATCGCCAATACCTGCAGTTTAATTTTTTGGGTGATGTGCAACCAGAGAGCGGCAGCGGCCAGCACAACGTACAGCAGGCTGCGAAGTGCGGAGCTCCGGAGCAACGCTTTGCGGTCGTCCAAAATCATGTCTAAATTGAAGCCCTGCTGGGTCAACATGGCATCGTTTGCGCCCTCCACGCCCAACAAGCTGCTGCCAAGTGCCCAAAGAAGGAGTGCAAAACCACCCGTGATATACAAAGCGCGCAGCAAGGTCTTAGTTGCAGCATCGCGGTCCTTTTGAAGGAGGAGCTCCAAGCCTTTAAACCCAATCAAGGGCAAGATGACGAAGGCCACCACCAAGGACATGCTAGGTACGCGGAACTTGTTGTACAGGGGGAGATGATGGAAGAGGAACTCGTTGAACCAAGCTGCGTTTTTGCCCCAAGCCATCAATAAAGCGATGGCCAATGCGCCCAGACTGCCCCAGAGCAATGGGCCGCGAACAAGCAAGAGACCTAGGATGAAGAGGAAAACCACAATGGCACCCACATAGTAAGCGCCGTTTACCATCGACTGGTCGCCCGAGTACAAAACGGAACCGGCATATTGGTTGGCCATTTTTTCTGCTTGGACTTTGCTCAAGCCTTGGTTTTGAAAATTGTTGGTAAGGAAATTCACCGTTTCGGTGCCCTCGTAGGACTGCTTTGAGCCACCCCCCGTAGCATTGGGAACGAACAAATTCACGGTTTCTCCGACGCCGTATGACCAGCTCATGGCATAGTCAAAGTCCAGCCCTTTGCTCGCCTCACCTGCCTCATCCGTGACCAAGGCAGAGTGCCCGCCGCGCATGGATTCTTGGGTGTAAGCATAGCTGGACCAGAGGTTTCCCAGATTGGGTCCCATGCCCAGGATTGCTGCTGCAGCCAACCATCCTGTCCGCTTGGCCCAAGTGGGCAGGGTGCCGGTTTGCAGCGCGTGCACGAAGTAGGCAACAATCATGGCCAAAACAGGGATGGCCGTGTAGTAGGTCACTTGGAAGTGGTTGGCGTGAATGCTCAGTCCCGTAAACAAGGCGGTGAGGGCAAAGCCTAACCAGGTTCGGCCTTTGAGCGTCAGCAATACCCCCATGAGGAGTGGGGCCATGTACGCGGCTGTACGGATTTTGGCGTTGTGACCAGCCCCCAAGGAAATGATGAAGAAGGCGCTAAAGCCAAAGGCAAGGGCGCCGACGACGGCTAATTCGGTCCGAACACCCTCACTACGCAGCAGAGCGAAAAAGCCCAGCATCAAGGAGACAATAATGTAGATGCCCGACTTTTCAATCAACAAGGTGGAGAGCAGTCCTTGGACGTAGCTCAGACCGTTATTGGGGTAGTCGGTGGCGATTTGGAAGGTTGGCATGCCGCTGAACATGGCGTTGGTCCAAAGGGGTTCGGAGCCATGTTCTGCTCGGTATTCGACAATTTCACGGCCCTTTGCTAAGCCCATGAGGATGTCGTCCTGGGCGATTTGCTTGTCTCCAAAGACAACAGGGGCGAAATAAACGGCCGTGGCTCCCAGTAAAATCAAGCTGGGGAGGATCCACGCGAAGAGGTGCTTTTTGAAGACGTCGGTCATCGGAAAGGATATTGTTGCGAAAGGGCAATGTTACGAACAAATCATCGTTACTTTGGGCGAAATATGGATCCAAACCGCCTTCCGAACGCGATCGTTGCCGGTGCCCCCAAATGCGGGACGAGCTCGCTGTACTTCTGGCTGGCGGCCCATCCTGAGATTTGTGCGTCTCCCGTCAAGGAGACCTTCTTCTTCGCGGATGAGGTCAATCGCTTCAATCAAGAGGCTAATGTGTTGACTCACAGTTTGGATGACTACGCCACGTACTTCGCCAAATGTGGCCAATCCCCCGTTCGGCTCGAAGCGACCGCTCCCTACATCTACTATCAACAGGCCCTGAGGCACATTCCCCGCTTGGCGAGTGCGCCTAAAGTCCTCTTTGTCCTGCGCGAGCCGAGTGCACGCCTTTACAGCCAGTACCGATTTGAGCGCTTTCGTACCAAGCGCATTCAAGAGGATTGGGGGACCTATGCCAAGCGCCCAGATTTGCGGCTGCACGGCAATTACGCCCACTACCTCAAAGACTGGTTGGCGGCCCTCGGACCCGAACGCATCCATGTCTGCACCTTCGAGGCCCTGGTGAAAGACACCGCAGCAAGCGTCCAAGCCATGGCCCGCTTCCTTGGCGTGGACCCGGCATTCTATGCCACCTACGACTTTGTCCAGCACAATGAGACCGTGGCCATCAAGAGCAAAGGCATGCATCGCTTAGGCTTGAAGCTGCAGCGCTATGTTCCACATGCCCTCCAAGAGGCCCTGCTGCCTATCTACCTCAAAATCAACGCGGGTAAGATGCCCCAAAAGGATCCTGGAGATGCGGCGATCACGACCGCCCTCAAGAAGGATTATGCGGAAAGTGTGGCAGCCTTGCAGGCGCTCTTCCCCGATTTAGACCTCCGTTCATGGGCATAGTTCAGCGGCAATCGGCCTGGAACTTGATTTCCGGCTACCTCGGCGTCCTGCTGGGTGCGCTGAATGCCCTCGTACTCTTTCCGCTCGCCTTCCCCAATCCCGAAAACATGGGTGGCATTCGATGGCTGATTTCCGCTTCATTGTTGCTGGGTGCCGTGGCTCATCTTGGCTGGCCCCAGACCATGGTCACCTTCCTTCCCAAGATTCCAAGGGGCCTCCATGTGCGCGTCCTGCGCTTTGGCTTGGGGCTTTCCACGGTGGTTTTGGCGCTGCTGGCGGTAGGGATTTACCATCCAACGGGCAAAACATGGTTGGTCCAACTATCCGGTGGGGTGGAACGCGATGAATTGGCCTTTCTGCTTCCCATGGCCGTGGCCTATGTGGGCTTTGAGCTTTTTGCCGCCCTCTTGATTCATGCGCAGCAGGTTATTTTACCTTACTGGCTCAAGGATGCAGGCCGAAAAGGATGGCTCACGCTGCTCCTCTTGGTTCGCATCGGCGGATTTCTCCGCGAACAAACTCCCTTCCTGCTCGCTTTGCTCCTCGGCTATGTGCTTCAAGCCGTTTGGATTTGGTACCGTAGCCAAAAACTACCCCCATCGACCGAAGTCGCCACTACTGAGGAATGGCCCCGGACGAGTATGCTGAACTATTCGGGCATCATGTTGCTGACGGTTGCGGCCCAAATGGCCTTTGGGCAACTCGATATTCTCATGGTCGGCGCCTGGCTGGGCCTAACGGCGGTAGCGCACTACAGCATAGCCTTCAACTTTGGTATTGTGGTTTCCATGCCCATGAAGGCTATGAATGCCTCCCTGCGCCCCATTATCGCCAAACTTGTGGCCGCTGAATCTTGGGACGAGGTCAGACAACTCGGCGAGCGTTCTCTCCAAAGCCAATGGCTGGCTTCCGGATGGATTTTCCTCATCGCCTTGTCGGTCAGTCCATGGGCCTTTTCCGTGCTTCCGGACAATTATCAAGGGGGATTGGACGCAGTACTCTGGATTGCCGCCGCGCAAGTTGTCAACGTTTCAACAGGGCCGAGTGGACTGGTACTCGTTGCCTCCAAGTCTTTTCGCTGGGAGCTGTATGCCAATGCCGTTTTGATTGTCTTTGCGCTGTTACTAGGGCAGTCGTGGATTCCCGACCATGGGGTGACTGGGGCGGCTCAAGTCATTTTTGTCGCTATGGTGCTTTACAATGCGGTCAAGCTATGGGCGTTGCACCGTTTGACAGGACATTTCTGGTTGGGCTTGGGCTTTGTGAAGTCCTTGTTGTGGTTGCTTGGGGCCTTGTTGCTGCATGCCGCCTTTTGGACCTATCTGGAAGGCCCAAGCCTTGACCAATTTGGAGTAGGTCAGCCCAAATTGGATGTAGCAAAACTCCCGCTCGGGAATAAACTCCTATATCCCAGCGTAGAAATGACCCTACATACGTTGTGGGCACTGATCGGGGTTCACGTATTAGGTTTGGCACCAGACTTGCGTACCTTCTTGAATCGAATCTATAGCCGAATCCGCCCATGATCCTCTGGCTCACCTACTGGTACCCTGATGACCAAAACCCCATTCGGGGCAATTTCATTCGTGCTCAATGGCTGGCAGCCAAGCAAGCAGGCGTGAACTGTGAATTGCTCTTTGTGGACATGGCTTTAGGACCCAAAATGTTGGATGTGAGTTGGGAGCGAGGAGATGAAGGGGAATACATTCTTAAGGTGCGTTCGCGCATGTGGAAGACGCTCTACCACACCCCCATCTGGGCAGCCAATTTGATTGCCAAAAAATGGACGAAAAAGACAGGGCTAGCGGAGCCTGTCGCCTTGCATGCGCAAGTGGTCTTCCCGGCGGGTTTGCTCGCAGAACAACTGGGACGTCGCTGGAACGTGCCTTATGCCATCACCGAACACTGGTCCAAGGCCGGACGGTGGACCAAGCACAAGTTGTTTGGCAAACGCGTTCGAACGGCCTACCAGTTTGCCAGTGCCATCCACCCGGTCAGTGAACACCTAAAAGCGGAGCTGCAAGCGGCATTGCCGGCCATCGGGGCGAGTCGCTTCCAGGTGATTCCCAATGCCTGCGATTTGGGGCGTTTCCCGCATGTTCAGAAAGTATTTGAACCCCATGCGAAAAGAGTGATTTTGCTCGGGGTGGCCTCGCTCATTCCTGCAAATGCGCGGATCAAACGGGTAGATTTAGTGCTAGAGGCCTTGGCTGAATTGATTCGGCTTCACCCCGAAGTGGAATGGACCTACCGCCATGTAGGAGAAGGTGCGCGATTAAAACGGCTGCAAGATTTAGCCATCGGCTTGGGGATTCAAGAGCACGTAGAGTGGCTAGGCGCCATGGATGCAAAGGCCTTACATGCGGAATATGCGGCTGCGGACCTCTTCCTACAGCCCAGTAAAACAGAAACCTTTGGCATAGTCGTATTGGAGGCGCTACACAGTGGCTTGCCCGTCGTGGTCAGTGACATTCCTGCTTTTGAGCATTGGGTCACGGCAGAACGCGGCCTCCGAGTGGACCTTTCGGCCAAGAGTATTTCTGCAGGCATCCTAGAGCTTTGGGGCCGCGGCATTTCAGTTCCTGCTCTAACCCTTGAAGCAAAAAAATACGCCCCCACTTCCGTAGGGGCGCAATTAAAAGAGAGCTACCAAAAATTAGTTGGCGCGCGTCCAAGTCGTTGAGCGACCAATGAAGCGCATGCCGAGGAGATAGCCCTTGAAGTACAAGGTTCCATCTTTCTGTAGATAAGCGTAGCAATCGTAGGTGTTTCCTGACTTAGTATCGTAAATCGTACCGCCTGCCCATTCTTTGTCGCCCGCATCATACTTGAGGCCCGTCAAAATAGTCGTTCCCTGGATGACACGGCTGCGCAATTTGGGATCGGGGTTTTCGTTGTCCTTCTTTGGCGATGTTCCATCGGGGTTAGTGTTGTTCTTGACGTACACGACGCGTCCGCGATATTCATTGCCTACTTTGTAGACTTCCACTTTTCCGTCCTTTTCTTCATTCCACCATACGCCGAGGATTCCGTCAGCGCTTTGGGCCATCAGATTGCCGCCTATCAAGAGTGCAATCGCAAAAATGATTTTTTTCATAGTGTTTTGTGTGTCTAATTTTCGTTCAGATGGTCGGAAGATACGCGGTTTTTTGCTTCCGCCATACTTGCGTTGAGTTCAAATCCAATTAAAAGGCCAACTGCGTTTACATAGATCCAGAGCTGGATGATCAGCAAAGTGCCGATTGAGCCATAGAACTGGTTGTAGGTCGAAAAGTAGGTGACATACAGCCCGAACAAGGCCGACGTGGCTACTACAAGCACCGTGGCCAGAATGGCACCAGGACTCACAAAACGCCATGGGGCGGAACGCATCGGTCCAAAATAAAAGAGCATGGAGATGGCCAAAAGAATGATGGTCAGGACGATGAAGTTTCGGGCCCAAATCAAGAGCGTAGCCAATGGAATGCCCGCGATCTCATCTTGGATAAAGTGCGACAAGAACGACTGGGACACTAAGATGAGCGCTATGCCCAAAAGGAGGAGGAGGGAGAGGGCAATCGTGAGCAACAAAGCGGCAAAGTACTGCGACCAAAATCCTCGAACATTCAATTTGTGAATGGTTAGACCAAAGTTCCCAATGAGGGCCAGCGTGCCATTGGTGGAGAAGATGAGCGTAGCGACCAC
>DLWR01000135.1 GCA_003444795.1 Cryomorphaceae bacterium | reverse complement strand
TGCCATGACGCTGTATGATTGCGGAGGCGAGGGTGTTGTTGTGGTTCGGATTTGGGTAGACCGCGGCCGCGGCGTGCAGCGCGTTGAAGGAGGCGTATCGGGGTCTACGACCTCGCTGTCTTGCCTGGTGAGTCGGGCGGAGGAAGCCGCGCGGAAGACGCGCTGGGAAGGAGATCCTGCTGCGACTGACTTACAAGTAGGTACCATCCGCTACCGCTTCAGCCGACAGTGAGCCGCTACGCCGAAACCCTGGACTGGCTCTTCGCTCAACTCCCGGTATTTCAGCGAACGGGCGGGCAGAACTACAAGATAGATTTATCAAAAACATGGGCCTTTATGGAGGTCCTGGGCCATCCAGAAAAAGACTTTCCCTCCATTCACATTGGTGGCACAAATGGCAAAGGATCAACCTCGCACATGGTGGCCAGCTGTTTGCAAGAAGCGGGCTATCGCGTGGGCTTGTACACCTCCCCGCACTTGGTGGACTACCGTGAACGCATTCGGCTCAATGGACTCCCATGCTCCGAAGAATTTGTGGTAGACTTTGTCGAGACTTGGCGCACGCACCTGCAGCGACTGGAGTTGAGCTTCTTTGAAATGAGCGTGGGCATGGCCTTCGTGTACTTTCGGGACATGCACGTGGATGTGGCCGTTGTGGAAGTGGGCATGGGCGGTCGTCTGGATAGCACCAACGTCCTGCATCCGCTAGTTGCGGCGGTGACCAATATTGATTTAGACCATCAGGCATTTTTAGGTAACACGCGTGCGGCTATTGCCGGTGAAAAAGCAGGCATCTTCAAACCTGGAGTTCCCGCCATCGTGGGGGAACGCCATCCGGAGACGGACGCTGTTTTCCGGTCGCATGCAGCGCAGGTAGGTGCCTCGCTGCAGTTTGCGGAGGACTTAGCTGTGACGTTGACGCCCACGGATTTGCTGGGCAGCTATCAAGCGAAAAATCAACGTTTGGCCCGGGCCATTTTAGCGGCCCAGCAGGTCTTCCCCGTCTCTGAAGACGAACTAGCACGCGGCCTGCTTCATGTGGCCGAGCAAACCGGATTACAGGGGCGTTGGCAGGTAGTTTCGCAGGAGCCCTTCACCGTCCTGGATACGGCCCACAATGTTCACGGGCTCCGAGAGACCATGGCGCAGTTCACCTCTATGGGCAAGGGTCCGATGCACATTGTTTTTGGCATGGTGGGCGACAAGGATGCCTCAGCGGCCCTGGAGCTGTTGCCCAAAGATGCAAAGTACTACTTCTGCGCGCCGGCCATACCGCGGGCGCTTCCCGTAGAAGCCCTTACAATTCTGGGGGAGGCCTTAGGTTTAACGAGTTGCGCCTATCCAAATGTTCATGCGGCATGGGGCGCAGCACAAAGTGCGGCTACTTCAGCCGATCGAATCTACATTGGGGGCAGCACCTTTGTCGTGGCCGATGCGCTGAAGCCTAAAAGCGCCAGCTGATCCCCGAGTTGATGCCATACGTGAAGTTGGGTACATCCGTCCCCGCTGGATAGGCATCGTAATTCAAATTGCCCGAAACCGTCAAGTTGAGCATGGGTGAAATAGGCGTGCTGAATCGGCTATTAATGACGACCCGAACGTCGTCCCATTCCGCAATTTGGGGCTGGTAGTAGGCAATCGTGTTCCAGCGGTATTTTTCTTTAAGTAGAAGATCCAAACTCATGTAGGTACTCATCCGAAACACGCTTTCGTAGATACCCGTCACGGATTCTATATCCAGTTCATACATGATCAACGGGCTCACGAAGAAATTCACCGTTTTGCTGTCAATGGCCCGGTAGCGCGGCCCGCCTCCAAAGTTGAAGCGCTGTGCGATGCGCATGGGTTTGTTGGACTGCCACTGAAAGAATAACTCACCCGTCCATTCGTCGCTCCACTCCACATTGTAGCGCCCATGCACAAATCCATACTGCTCAAAAAGCAGAGCCTCCCCACCCACTCGGGTGGATAAGTTGCCGCTAAAGATGCCATAATAGGACTCTTTTCCCACGGTTTTCCTAAAATTAGCCGAAGTGCTCAACCGAAGTAACAAGGCTTGCGTTCCTCCAAAGTAAAAGCTTCCATCTAAGACGCCATGGGTGCCTGGCTCATTTCCGGTTAGTCCGCGCATGGCCTCCACATTGACAATTTGGGCATGTGAGGTTACTCCTAAGCAGAGGAAAAGAAGCAAGAGGAGGCGTCGCATGACGCAAATGTAATGGGAAGCGGCTTTGGCGTACCTTTTCAACATGAAAAGATCCCTCTTTGCCTTCCTCCTTCCTCTCTCCCTCTATGCGCAAGACCAAGACTTGGCACAGCGCATTTCCGCCTTCCAAGGCGATGTAGCTGAGACGTATAAGGTGAAGACACTCAACCTTGGGGGTGAGACGTTAGGCGCTTTAGAAAAAGAAAGTCCAGAGTTCAGGGTAGACTTCAAGTTGGAAGGCCTGGAGAAACAGCTGGACAATTTGGAGCGAAATGTCAAGTTTGACCTCTATGTCCACGTATTTCAATTTGCAGATACGGAGGAGCTCAACTGGGCCATGAAGCGCTGGCTTCCCGACCTCATGCACGGGGACGCCATTCGGCCTGGCAGAGATCCCAGTCCCGTCGGCGCAGATGGTGCCCAT
>DLWR01000041.1 GCA_003444795.1 Cryomorphaceae bacterium | reverse complement strand
GTTGACGTGTATTCTTTTGCGCATCAGACGCCGCACCGCATTGAGTTTTTTGGCAATGAGGTGGAGGACATTCGGCCCTTTGACGTGGAAAGCCAATTGAGCGATGGCGTCGTCGAAAGCATGACCCTCGTCCCCAACGTAGAGGACAAGGTGAAGAAGGAGGTTCGGGAATCGTTGCTGGAGTATGCCGGTGCTGAAAGTTTACTTTGGATCGAAGATGCTGACCTGCTCTGCGACAAGTTGGACCAAGGCTATTCTCAGGCGGAAGCCGCCTATGTGGCCCATCACGGGGGTATTAAGCCCATGGTGCCCCATGCTTTGTATTCGAGCGGTGTCCACGTTCAACACTTGCTCCAACAGCGCGCCCATTTGACCGAATCCACCCGTGCCTCCGAGACGACCATCCCCTGGCAATCCTTACCTCAGCCAACCTTTGGCAAGAATTTTTCGCTCCTACTGGAACACCTGCAAGCCCACCACCGCACCCATCGGGAATTGTGGATCATGTGCAGCCTACCCCAACAGAAAAAGCGCTTGGTGTCCATTCTGCACGATTTAGCGCCGGACGAAACCTTGCCTATCCAATGGTTGGACCACGCCCTTCACCATGGCTGGGAAGATCCAGCGGCCAACCGGGTCGTGTACAGCGATCATGAAATCTTTGAGCGCTACCAGCGTTTTCGCTTGCGCGATGGCTTGGACAAGGCGCAGGCCATCACCCTCAAAGAACTGAATTCCCTCCAAGTCGGAGATTATGTCACGCACATCGACCACGGCATTGGAAAGTTTGGGGGATTGCAGAAAATTGACGTCCAAGGCAAGATGCAAGAGGCCATCAAACTGGTCTACAAGGACTCCGACATTCTGTACGTCAGCATCCACAGCCTGCACAAGATTGCCAAATTCAACGGCAAAGAAGGGGCTACCCCCGTCCTGAATAAATTGGGCTCGCCTGCCTGGCAGGCGCTCAAAAAGAAGACCAAGACGCGGGTCAAGCAAATGGCCTACGACCTCATCCAGCTCTATGCCAAGCGGAAGGAGGCCAAAGGATATGGCTATGCGCCCGACACCTACTTGCAGCACGAGCTCGAGGCCTCTTTTCAGTACGAGGATACGCCGGATCAAGAAAAAGCCACCGCGGACATCAAAGCGGACATGGAGAGCCCCATTGCTATGGACCGCCTCATTTGCGGCGACGTGGGCTTTGGAAAGACAGAACTGGCCGTGCGCGCCGCATTCCAGGCCGTGGCGGACAGCAAACAAGTCGCCGTCTTGGTACCCACCACCATTTTGGCCTTCCAGCACTACCAGACCTTTAAAAAGCGACTCGAAGGCTTTCCCGCTCGCATGGAATACATCAATCGCTCCCGCAGTGCCAAAGAAGTCAAAGCTATTGCCGAAGACTTAGCGGCGGGCAAGATTGACATCTTGATTGGCACGCATAAATTGGTCAGCAAAGAGTTGACTTTTAGAGATTTGGGGCTTTTGGTGATTGACGAAGAACAGAAGTTTGGCGTCAACGTCAAGGACAAACTCAAGACCCTAAAAGTTAATGTGGACACCCTCACGTTGACGGCCACCCCCATCCCGAGGACGCTTCAGTTTTCCTTGATGGCGGCGCGCGACCTCAGCGTCATGACCACCCCGCCGCCCAACCGACAACCCATTGAAACGCACATCATGGGCTTCAACGAGGAAGGCATTCGCGATGCCCTCGCCTATGAGATGAGCCGTGGGGGGCAAGCCTTCTTCATTCATAATCGGGTCGAAAATATTGAGGAGGTTGCAGGCATGCTGCAACGCTTGGTGCCGGATGCGCGCATTGCGATTTGCCACGGCCAGATGAAGGGGCACGATTTGGAAAAGATCTTGCTCGACTTCATGGCGGGCGAATACGATATTTTGGTGAGCACGACCATTGTGGAAAGTGGTCTAGACGTTCCAAACGCCAATACCATGCTCATCCACCAGGCCCATATGTTTGGTTTGAGTGACTTGCACCAAATGCGCGGGCGCGTCGGTCGTTCCAACCGAAAAGCCTTCTGCTACCTCATTGCCCCTCCCTTGGCCGGCCTGCCCGAAGAATCACGCAAGCGTCTTCAGGCTTTGGAGCAGTTTTCGGATTTGGGTAGTGGCTTTAAAATTGCCCTGCGCGACCTGGAAATCCGCGGAGCGGGTGACCTTCTGGGAGCCGAGCAATCGGGCTTCATCAACGACTTGGGCTTTGACACGTACCAGAAACTCCTTGGCGAGGCGGTGGATGAACTCAAGAAAAACGAATTCAAGGATTTGTACGCGGATGTTCGCGGCGGTTGGAATCCCAAGGACCGCGACTGCCAACTCGACACGGATCTTGAGCTCCTGCTCCCAGATGCCTACATCAATTTCGTGGAAGAGCGACTGCGCATCTACCGCGAGCTGAACGAACTTCCAGACGAGGCAGCATTGACAGCGTACATCGCGGGGCTCGAAGACCGTTTTGGGGCGTTACCCGTCCAGGCCCAGCAGCTCATGACCTCCCTGCGCTTGCGCTGGCTCGGTCAGGAGCTGGGCTTTGAAAAAATTGTCCTCAAAGCGGGCAAAATGCTCTGCCACTTCCCGGAGGAAGCCCACGAAGCGCCTCCGCAGGAAGTGCTTATGACCTTCTTGCAAAAACTGCAGGCCCAGCCCCAGCGCTTCCGAATGAAGCAAAAAGGCCCGCGGATTAGCCTTGTGGTAGAATCCGTTTCGGGGGTTGACGCGGCTTTTGTACTTTTAAAGGAATGGCTTCCCTCCGGGGAAAATGCGGAATGATGGACCCATTTTGGCACCATATTGGCAGAAAATGTGCTGCTGTTTGGGGCCTTTTTTTCATCGCCCCGTAAGAAGGCCATAAAAACCTCTACCCTGCTATGTCCATTGCACTACATGCCCAAGGGCTCTCCAAAAGCTATCAATCCTTCAAGGCCCTGGATGCCTTGCATTTGGAAATTCCCACGGGTTCCATCTATGGGCTTTTGGGCCCCAATGGCGCTGGGAAGACCACCTTCCTGCGCATGGTCAATCAAATCATTGAACCCGATTCGGGTAGCCTTCACCTTCACGGTGAGGCCATGACTCCCGCCCATGCACGTCAGATTGGCTACTTGCCCGAAGAGCGCGGACTCTACAAAAAGATGAAAGTGGGCGAGCAGGCCCTATACCTCGCACAACTCAAAGGCATGGCCGCCGCAGAAGCCAAATCCAAACTCAAAGAATGGTTTATTCGCTGGGAACTGCAGTCCTGGTGGGACAAAAAAGTAGAGGAACTCTCCAAAGGGCAAGCGCAAAAAATTCAGTTTATCACCACGGTTTTACACCAGCCCAAAGTGCTAATTTTTGATGAGCCCTTCAGTGGCTTTGACCCGGTGAATGCGGCTTTAATTCGGGATGAGATGCTTCGCCTCCACCAAGAAGGCTCCACCATCATTCTGTCCACCCACCGCATGGAGAGCGTCGAGGAGCTCTGCTCCCACATCGCACTCATCAACAAAGGTGTAAAGGTCTTGGATGGGACGGTGCAGGACATTCGAGAAGCCAATCGCTCCAACCAGTACAAATTGGTCTTCCGCGGAGACGCCCCCAGCACCTGGAATATCCCAGCTGGAGTGACCGCCTCCTTGACGCAACGCGACGCGCGCAGCGGTCACCAATCCGTCACCTTCCAAGCTGAATCGCCCATGGCCTCTGACCTTATGTCCGTCTTGGCCACCCAATGCCAACCCATTTCCTTTGAGGAGGTTCTTCCAAGTATGAACGACATCTTCATCCAAAACGTCCAAGCATGAACCCTTTCTTCATAGTCGCTCAGCGCGAATTCCTCTCACGCGTTCGCAAACGCACGTTCTTGCTCATGACCATTTTGGGACCCCTCTTCTTTGGGGCTCTCATCGTGGCGCCGGCGCTCTTGAATGAGATGACCGAAAATCCGGACCAGCGCATTCTCGTGGTGGACCACTCCTTCCTCCTCGTCGGTACAGACAAAGTGGGAAAAGCCGTTCTAGACTACCTCAATCCGGAGGAATTCTCGGAGCACCAAGCCATTGAAGCCCTCCAAAACCGGGACGAATTTGACGGATTGCTCTTCCTGCCTCCTTCGGAAAACGGCGACCCCGACTTCATCCTCCGAAATGCCCGTCTGTATTCGAAAAACGACGTCAACTTCGACATTGTCCGCGACTTGGAGGCCACGCTTGCGGCTTCGGCCACAGAAGAAAAACTCAAACTCCGTGGCGTGGACCCCTCGGTGGTTAGCCAAGCGCAAACTCGTGTAGACATCAAAACGCTAGACCTCACCGAAGAGGGCGCCGAGGAAAGCGCGGTGGGACTCAAAATGGCCATCGGATTTGGGGCGGGTTTCTTTGTGTACATCTTCACTTTCCTGTACGCCGCCCAAATCATGCGGGGCGTGATTGAGGAAAAGACCTCACGCATCGTCGAGGTCATTGTCTCCTCCGTGAAACCCACGCAACTCATGCTCGGCAAAATTCTGGGCATTGCCTCTGTAGGTCTGCTGCAGTTCTTGATTTGGGTCCTGTTAACTGGTGCTATTGTAGCGGGAGTTACGGCCACAGGCCTGCTGAGCCCGGATACCGCGGAGTTGGCCGCCAATCCAGCCATGGCGAGTTCTCCCATTCCCGCGGAAATCACCGGCACGCTCAACGCCATCAACCTACCCCTCTTGGTGGGCTCCTTCCTCTTTTACTTCCTGGGGGGATACTTGCTTTACGGCGCCCTTTTTGCGGCCGTTGGTGCGGCCGTGGACAGCGAGACAGATACACAGCAATTCATGTTGCCCTTGACGATGCCATTGGTTCTCACCTTTGTTCTAGCGACCAACATCATCGAAAGCCCCAATGGCGCCATCGCTTTTTGGCTTTCCATCCTACCCTTTTCCTCCCCTATCGCGATGATGATTCGACTGCCTTTTGGGGTGACTTGGCCCGAAATCCTGCTCAGCATGAGCCTGCTCGCCCTTGGATTCTTATTCACCACTTGGCTGGCTGGCCGCATCTACCGCATTGGAATCCTTTCCTACGGAAAAAAAGTAACCTATCGAGATTTGTGGAAGTGGATTAAAATGAAACCCTAATTTTATCCCATGACCGTCACCGAAGTACTCGACCTCGTCATTTTCCGCTATGGAGAAGTGGAAATCACCTTGTTTGAAATCGTACAGGTGGTCTTCATCTTGGCCGTGGCCCGAACGATCACCTTCCTTGTTAAACGCCTCTTCAACCGAGCCGTAAAGCGCCGAAGAGTCGACCGCGGTACCGCCTATGCGCTGCGTCAGCTCATCAACTATGTCCTGTGGATCATGACGATCCTCTTCACCCTGGACTTTTCCGGTATTGAAATCACGGTCATCCTGGCCTATTCGACGGCCCTTTTCGTCGGTTTGGGCTTGGGTTTGCAGGACACCTTTAAGGACTTTATTTCCGGCATCATTCTCCTGACCGAACGCACCGTCACCGCCGGCGACATCATAGAAATCAATAACCTCGTTGGCAAGGTGAAAGAGGTTGGTCTCCGTACCACCAAAGTCCTCACCCGGGACGACATCGCGGTTATCCTTCCCAACAGCCAACTGACGAACCAAGGTGTCATCAACTGGAGTCACCAGCATGCCGCGACGCGCTTTCACGTAGAGGTCGGCGTCGCCTATGGGTCCGATACGCGTTTAGTCGAAAAGGTCCTGTTGGAATGCATGCAAAACCTTGCCGAAATAGATGCCGAACCTGCCCCCAGCGTTCAGTTTCGTCACTTTGGCGATAGCTCGTTGGAGTTCCGCGCAAATTTCCATAGCACCAACCTCTTCCGGATTGAATTCACCAAATCCGAACTGCGCTTTGCGATTGACGCCGCCTTCCGCGAGGCAGGCATCACCATCGCCTTCCCTCAAATGGACGTATGGATCAGAAATCAGGGGAACGCCTAGCCATTTTTGACTTAGGGACGAACACCTTTAACCTGCTCGTGCGCGGGGTGGATGGAGCCTTAATCCGACCCGAAAAACTTCCCGTCAAATTGGGCGCTGGCGGGCTTCGCTCCGATGAAATTTCACCGGACGCCGAAACTCGTGCACTCGCTGCCATGCAACAGCACAAAGCTTGGGCGCAGGAAGCGGGTGCCACGCGAGGCTACGCCTTTGCGACCTCGGCCATGCGCAGCACCCGGAACGGTGCCGCCGTCGCCGCACGCATTGAAAAAGAAACCGGCATTCCCGTCAACATCATTGATGGGGACCAAGAGGCCGCCTTCATTGCGGGGGGTGTCACCCAAGCCTGGCCCGAACTTAAAGACTGCCGCCTAATCATGGACATCGGAGGAGGTAGCACGGAGTTTATCCTACTGGAGGGCGACGAGGTGCTCTATGCGGAATCCTTTCCGCTAGGTGTTACCCGATTGGCGGAACGCTTCTCCCCCAGTGACCCCCTTACCTCGGAGGATCAACAGCGCCTAAACGCCCAAATGAAGGAGCAATTGACGCCCCTTTGGGCCGCCTTACAGCATGTTCCCTGCCCCATTTTGATTGGGTCTTCGGGAAGCTTGGACACTTTGTATAATGTGGTCGCCGGTGCCCATGAAGAACCTTTTTTAGATGAATCTGCCTTCCGGGCCCATTTTTCATTGCCAAAAACAGTTGAAATACTAAAAACCTTAGTAGAATCGACTAAAATGGAACGGCTTTTGATGCCTGGAATGCTGGAAATGCGCGCAGACACCCTGCAAATCAGCGCCTTGCAAATCCAACTTATTTTAGACCTCGTACCCATTAACCAGGTGCTGCTCAGCGGTTACGCCCTCAAAGAAGGCGTGTGGAGCAGCCTGCAAGAACCCCAATGCCCATGGCGCGCATCCTCGTTGTAGAAGACGAAAAGGCCATTCGTAACGTCCTTCGTAACATCCTCTTGAATGAAAATTCAACGCACCAAGTAGATGAAGCCGAAGATGGCGTAGAAGCCATTGCACGATTGACGGAGGCTACCTACGATCTTGTTTTGTGCGATATCAAAATGCCTCAGAAAGATGGCTTGGAAGTTCTTGAATATGCCATGGAACACTACGCTGACACCCCATTTGTCATGATTTCTGGACATGGAGACTTGGATACGGCCGTTCAGTGCATTCGCAAGGGCGCTTACGATTACATAGCTAAGCCGCCCGACTTGAACCGTCTGGTCACAACCGTGCGCCAAGCATTGGATCGTAAAAAATTGCTCCAAGAAAATCAGCGTTTGCGCAAAAAGGTCGACAAGCGCTTTGCCATGGTCGGGGACTCCCAAGCTCTGGAGGTGGTCCGCGGTATTGTGCGCAAAGTGGCCCCCACCGATGCCCGTGTTCTCATCATGGGCCCCAACGGATCGGGTAAAGAGATCGTAGCCAATCAAATCTCCCAGTTGAGTGCGCGTTCCAAGCAAGCCTTTATCGAGGTCAACTGTGCAGCTATTCC
>DLWR01000063.1 GCA_003444795.1 Cryomorphaceae bacterium | reverse complement strand
AAGCATGGCAGCATAGTCGGCACCGTAGACAGCCTCCATAATGCGGTTTTCAAAGTAGACGGTAAAGCCTTCGTTGATCCAGAAGTCGTTCCAGGTTCCGTTGGTGACCAAATTGCCTGACCAGGAATGTGCCAATTCATGTGCGATCAAGGCAACCAAGGAGCGGTCACCGGCAATAACGGTGGGGGTCAAGAAGGTCAAGCGCGGGTTTTCCATCCCTCCAAAGGGGAAGGAGGGGGGAAGCACTAATAAATCATAGCGCTCCCATTGGTAGGGTCCGTAGAGGGCTTCGGCTGCGGCAATCATGGCTTCAGTTTCGCCAAATTCCCATGCAGAAGCTTCCAGAATAGCGGGTTCGGCATACACACCAGTCCGAGGACCCGTGGCCTGGAAACGCAAATCCCCCACCGCCAAGGCCATCAAGTAGGAAGGGATGGGTTGTTTCATTTCAAAGTGGTAGCGCGCGTCTTCCGAGAATGCCTGCGGGTTGGATGCACTCATCACAGCCATCAGGCCTTCTGGGGCTTGGACCGTTGCGTCGTAGGTAAATCGGATACCTGGGCTATCCTGGAGGGGGATCCAGGTACGGGCTAGGATGGCCTGGCTTTGGGTGAACAGGAAGGGATGTGTTTTGCCGTTGGTCTGCTCAGGGCTCAGCCACTGCAGCGCTTTCGCATCGGAGCTGGTCTTGTACCAAATTGTAACCCTGTAGGATCCGTTGACCGTTCGATCGGGGAAAATGAGCAGTTCCGTACCCAAAATATCGTCTTGACGTCCGGCCGCATAACGCAAGTGGTCCTCGCCAACCCCTTCACTAGTAGCCACTACATCCTGAATTTCTAGTCCGTACGTGTCCAAGCGCAAGGTGTCCGCCTCATGGCAGTCAAAGGTCAAGGTCGCCATGGCCTGCAGCACCTGCGTATCAAAATCCACCGAAGTGATGTTCAAACTCAAATGGGTCACTACCGCCTCTTCGGGGTCGGCATAGGAATGAGGATCTAAGGGCATAGCAACAGGATCTTCAAGGGTTTCAGATAGTTGACAGGCACTCACTAGGAGGCTGGCACAAACACTCAAGACAGGAATTTTCATGGGAAACGGGAAAATTTTACGCTAATCTCGGGTATATGGTGCGACTTTTGTTAACTATTCACGCATGACGGAAACAACTGCATCCATTCAAGTGGGCCGCCCTGGCTGGGGAACACGTTTCGTGATCCGCACGTTGAGCGTTTTTGCCACCGCCTACCTGCTTCCGGGCGTGGAACTGGAGCAGTTCACCACGGCTATTTGGGTATCGCTCGCACTGGCCGTCCTCAATGTGACGGTACGTCCCTTGCTCATTCTTTTTACGATTCCCCTTACCCTCTTTTCACTCGGCCTCTTCCTCCTGGCTATTAATGCTATGGTGGTCATGCTTGCTAGTGATTGGGTGGAGGGCTTTACGGTCCATGGATTTTGGTACGCTCTCATTTTTAGCATGGTCCTGACCCTCATTTCCGGCTTACTGGAAGGAAATGTTCGGGCCAAATTCAAGCGCCGCCAAAGCTGAGTCCTCTGAAGGGAATCACGATCCCGTTACCCCGCCGGCGATGATGTACTTCATGACATCAGCAGCCTTCGCATTCAAGGGCTCCACGTAACTTTTTGGAACCACAAAGACTTGACCGGAAATGGCCAAGCTATGAGGGACATAGACCGTAATAAGCGCATCATTGGGGGTGCCCAGATCGCGCAAGGCTTCGTCCGTAACAAATCCAACTCGGCGTACCTGCTCGGTTAAGGACAAGCGCAGCAAAACGGGCTGTTGAAAGCCTTTTTTCTTGCCCGTAAGCGACTTCATGACGTCCTTGACCGAGGTGTAAATCAACTTGACCAGCGGCAGTCCCTCGAGCATTCGGTCCACCAGTTTGACTACGCGCAATTTCAGGGCGTATTCCCCCAAAAACCCGACCAGAGTAATCAGTATGAGCAGCGCAAGGAGACCAACACCTGGATAATCTACGGGGATAATTTGATCTAGCGTCCGAAGCAACGCAAAAACCGCATACAGGGTGATGGCGATTGGCGCAGTGTATAAGAGGCCTTGAATGAAGTAGTTGAGGAGGCGTTTGGTCATGGCAATGGAGGGTATTGTGCGCGCTGCGCTACGGGCAATTTAGCAACTACCAAGTTATAACTTGTTTTTATCCAAAGACTTACTTCGGAAGTAGAGGCGGAACCGTTCAAAAACACACCGCCCCAGTGCACTGGATTCATATAGGCGCCCTTGAAAATGGCGGGGTGGCTCTCCCGAAGGGCTTCAAGCGTGGAGGGGGGAAATTTCAGGGCTACTTGGGGCTCTTTTTCGAGGGGAAACATGGCGAACATCTTTCCGGCCACTTTGTAAACAAGCGTATGCGCATCAAATGGAAATGTTGCCTCCGCTTGGGATAAGGCGTCACAAAACGAGATGGCTTGATCGCGGTTCATGGGCTATTCGTGCAAGATGGCGCCTTCCAACATTGGGTCCCAAAACAGGGCTTTGAAATCTTGCACTTGGTCGTCGATGACGGCGATGCCTTCCTCTTCCAACAACTGCTGCATGGCATTCATACCGCCAAAGTGGTGCTTGCCAGTGAGCAGACCCAGGCGATTAACGACGCGGTGCGCGGGTACATCGGGAAGGGTGTGGCTGGCATTCATGGCATATCCAACCGTTCGGGAAGCTTTGGCAGCGCCGACGGCGCGCGCAATGGCGCCATAGGAGGTCACACGACCGTAGGGAATCTGTCGGACCACGGCGTAAACGCGTTCAAAGAAGTCGCTGTGCTCGGCCATCTCAGGGTTGGGGAAAGGCAAATTTTAGGTAGGTGATCGTCTTGCCTTGTTGCAGCCACATCTTCTCGTAGTAAGTCTTGCAGGCGAAAACAACATGGTCGGGCTTGTCAATGATCTGGCCGTAAATATCGTGGTAGGTTTCCAAGACCTCCAACCCCCACCAATCAATGATGCCGTGGAGGTAACCGTGCAAGAATTCACTATCGGATTTGAGGTGCACAGCGCCTCCAGGGGCGAGTAATTCGCGGTACACCTCCAGGAAGGCGGGGCCTATCATGCGGTGTTTGGCGCGTTGGTATTTGATCTGGGGATCTGGAAACGTGATCCAAATCTTATCA
>DLWR01000109.1 GCA_003444795.1 Cryomorphaceae bacterium | reverse complement strand
TCCATTTGTTCAAATTCACGCATTCGGAAGATGAACTGACGGGCAACGATTTCATTTCGGAACGCTTTGCCAATCTGAGCGATCCCAAAAGGAATCTTCATGCGCCCCGTTTTATAGACGTTTAGGAAGTTGACAAAAATGCCCTGTGCCGTTTCCGGGCGGAGGTAGAGGTCGCTAGCTCCCTCGGCCACGGAACCCATCTTGGTCGCAAACATCAAATTGAACTGACGTACTTCAGTCCAATTGCTGCTTCCGCTAACGGGACATATGATGCCTTCGTCCAGAATGACTTGGCGTACTGCGTCGAGGTCATCGGCTTCCATGGCCTTCACAAAGCGCTCAATGACTTCGTCGGCCTTTTGCAAATAGCCCAAAACACGCGGGTTGGTGTTGCGGTAAAGGTCGGCGTCAAAGCTTTCTCCAAATCGCTTGGCAGCCTTTTCAATTTCTTTGTCGGCTTTTTGGCGCAATTTCTCGGCGTGCTCTTCAATAAGAACGTCAGCACGGTAGCGCTTTTTGCTGTCTTTGTTGTCGATCAAAGGATCATTGAATGCGTCGACATGGCCACTTGCCTTCCAAACGGTGGGATGCATAAAAATGGCCGAATCCAAGCCTACCACGTTTTCATTTAGCTGGACCATAGAACGCCACCAGAAATTTTTGATGTTGTTTTTCAGTAGCACGCCATTCTGGCCGTAGTCGTACACGGCAGAGAGACCGTCATAGATTTCACTGCTTTGAAAGACAAAACCATATTCTTTGGCGTGTGAAATGACGCGCTTAAATGCTTCTTCGGGAGAGGTAGACATGGGATTTGTAATACTAATTGGCGTTAACCGTAGGTAAAGGTCGGGATTTGGTCGGAGATAGGCGGTGTCAGAGTGGTACAGACGGTTTCGGTCCGATTTAGCCGATCAAACTGGCAATATTGGCGGTGAAAAGGCGCACAGCAATGGCCATGAGGATGATGCCGAAGACCTTGCGAACGATTGCAATGCCGTTTTTGCCCAGCCAACGCTCCAAATGACGTGTGTTTTTCAAGACCACATATACGAGGACTGCATTGATTAAAATGGCTACCAGGATGTTCTCGGTAGCATATTCACTTCGGATAGAAATCAAGGTGGTCAAAGTGCCTGCTCCAGCGATAAGCGGAAAGGCAATGGGGACAATGCTGGCGGATTCTGGCTCGGCCTCACGGTAAATGCGTACCCCCAGGATCATTTCTAGGGCCAGAAAGAAGAGTACCAAAGAACCGGCTACTGCAAAGGACGCCACGTTGACGCCAAAGAGCCCCAATAAATCCTCACCAACAAAGAGGAATAACAGCATAATTGCGGTTGCGGCAACTGTGGCTTTCTCGCTTTGAATATGGCCTACTTTGTCGCGGAGCGAAATGATAATGGGGATGCTACCGATGATATCGATGACGGCAAAGAGGACCATTGTGGCGGAGAGAATTTCGGAAAAATTCATGGGGTAAATAGCCTTTGAAAATGACTCCACAAAGGTAGACCTTTGGGAAATGATTCAGATTGGCGATACCATTGTTTCTCAAGTGGCCTTTGAACACGCTTTTTGCTGCGACTTATCGAAATGTCAAGGCGCCTGTTGCGTAGAAGGGGATGCGGGCGCTCCGCTCCAAGAAGCAGAAGCCCAAATCCTCTCGGACATTCGGGAAAAAGTATGGCCTTTTTTGCGCCCTGAGGGGCAACAAGCGCTCCTAGAACAGGGAACGGCCATCCAAGAACCGGATGGCGAATGGGTCACGCCGCTGGTAGACGGTAAAGAATGCGCCTATGTAGTCTTTGAAGGTGGTGTAGCCAAGTGTGGAATTGAACAAGCCGCAGCGGCAGGTGTGGTTGATTGGCCCAAGCCGATTTCGTGCCATCTCTATCCGATTCGCGTGACCAAATACAAGGATTTTGATGCGCTAAACGTTCACCATTGGAAAGTCTGTGAACCCGCATGTAGCCTGGGACAAGAGCTTAAGTTGCCGGTATTCAGGTTCTTGAAGGGGGCGTTGGTGCGCGCATACGGTCAGGCATGGATGGATGAGGCCGAAGAGATCTATTCCTTCCTCGAGGATCAGAAAACGATCTGAGGTTATTAACAATTGATGTGCATTTCTTTGCTCCCCTCAGGCAAGATTTCAATTGCATATATGTAACCCCTAGGATTTGGGCCATTTGAGATTCCCTAGAGTGGTTCGGAATGTTGAAAACTCCGACTCAATGTTCAAATCTATCCCTTGTGATTCCCCCCTCGCTTTCCAAGATTTGTACAGCTCATCAGCGGACGTCTTCCCCAGTCTCCCAGACATAGACCCCGCTAAAATGCACCTAAACTGTACGTAACCATCTCGCCGTGAGGCGATTAACGCTGAAAATTATGAGCGCAGAAAACGCCGCTATGGAACCCATTTTGACCGATAATCCCAATCGATTTGTGCTTTTCCCTATTGAGCACAACGACATTTGGGACATTTACAAAAAGGCCGAGGCGAGCTTCTGGACAGCGGAAGAAATCGATTTGCACCAGGACATCATGGACTGGGAAAACAAGTTGACAGCGGATGAGCAGTACTTCATCAAACACATCTTGGCCTTCTTCGCCGCTTCAGATGGTATCGTGAATGAGAACTTGGCCGAGAACTTCGTGAATGAGGTGCAGTACACGGAGGCTAAATTTTTCTACGGTTTCCAAATCATGATGGAAAACATCCACAGCGAGACCTACTCATTGTTGATTGACACCTACGTGAAGGACAAAGTGGAGCGCAACCTTTTGTTCAACGCCATTGAAACGTTTGACGCGATCAAGAAAAAGGCAGATTGGGCATTGCGCTGGATTGAATCTCCTTCCTTCGCAGAGCGCTTGATCGCATTTGCTGCGGTAGAAGGCATTTTCTTCAGCGGTGCATTCTGTTCCATTTTCTGGTTGAAAAAGCGTGGCCTTATGCCGGGCTTGACCTTCTCCAACGAGCTAATCAGCCGTGACGAGGGTATGCACTGTGACTTTGCGGTTCACTTACACAACCACCACTTGGTGAACAAGGTGCCCAAAGAGCGCATCAATCAGATCATCACGGAAGCTTTGTCGATTGAGCGTGAGTTCATCACGGAATCT
>DLWR01000133.1 GCA_003444795.1 Cryomorphaceae bacterium | reverse complement strand
GGGAATGTCTAGACTAAAGTTGGACAATGCGGGGACGTCGGGGCGCGTGGGATAGGCAAAATCCACGTTTTCAAAGCGAACGGCAGAGGCTCCGTCGGGAATGGGTCGACCTTCAGGCTCATCCGCCACGTGAGCGCTGTTTTCCTCAATGGCTTCGTCCAACATATCCAGTAAGGCTTCTGTAGCCCCTACGGCCTTCTGAAGCCGGGCATAGACATCCGCCATGCCGCCAATGGATCCCCCAATGAAGCCGGAATAAATGACAAAGCTGAAGAGCTGGCCTGCATCAAGTTCGCCAGTGGCAATTAAGGAGGTGCCTTTCCAAACCACGGCGACCAGCGCACCAAAGAGTCCCAAGATGAGGAAGCTGGCAAAGCCCCCGCGCAAAATGCCGCCTGTAATGGCCAGCTTTGCTACGTTTTGGGTAGCGGTCTCATAGCGTGCTCGCTCTCGGTTCTCACTGGTGTAGGCCTTTACGGTGGCGATCGCGGAAAGACTCTCTTCCACCACGGTGTTGCTGTCCGCACTGGCATCTTGAACCTGCTTGGAGTATTTCCGAATTCGGCTACCAAACACTACGGCGAGCACCACCACGACGGGCAAAATAGCCAACATGAAGAGGGTCAATTTCCAGCTCGTGTAGGTCAAAAGGGCAATACCCCCGACGATGACCACGATTTGACGGATGAACTCTGCCAATGTGCTGGTGAAGGTTTCCTGCAGGACCCCAATGTCAGATTGCAGGCGACTGGTCAATTCGCCCACCCGTCGATTGTGGAAAAAGGGGAGGGGTAGATCGATCAAATGGCTGTACATCGCCTGGCGCAGGGCGGCCAGTGCGCGCTGGGCAACACGTTCAAAGAAAACAATGCGGCCAAAACTAAAAACCGCCTGAGCGAGCAGCAGGGCTGCGAGCGTGCCAGCGATGGGGTTGATTTGGCTGGGGTCGTTCTGTGCGGCGTCCACCAAATCCCCTAAAAAGGCAGGAAAGGCCAGGTTGCTGCTGGATGAGAGCAGTAAGAAGAGCATGCCCAAGAGGAATTCGCCTTGGAAGGGTCGAATGTAGACGTACATCCGTGCAATCCGCTTCAGGGCTTTCCACGTGATGGGTTTCTTGGGGGTTTTGGACCCCGACCGTCGCGCCATTAGAAGCGATTCTTGTCTTGGAAGTCGAGCATTTTTACGCCCAAGGCATTGAGAACGCGCTTGGCCCGAATCTTTGTCCACTCTTTGAGGGCGGTGGCTGTTCGGCGCGTGAAGCTATCGTCCGGACGCGCAATAAAGCGGCTGTCGCTGTACTTAAAGCCGTCGCTGACCTCCGTAAAGAAATAGGCGTAAAAGCTCTTGCGGGATTCGCCTTCGGGGACGTTGATGGCTTTGTACCCGTGTGGGCTGTTCTCGTCAGTCAAGAAGATGATGGCGCGGTTGTGCAAAGGAGCTACACGATGCAGGACGTTTTGCATTTTTGGGTCCCAAATCTCCAAATGACCGCCGTACGTTTCATCCCAATGGCGGTTTAAGTAGATCAGGAGGTTGATGCGGCGCCACAGTTTAAGCTTCGGATCAAAGTTGACATCGATATGCACATCGACAAAGCTTCCGTTTCCGCCTTGGTGCAAACCTGAACCCAGCGCATCATCCGGAGTGCTGAGGTTTTCGATGCCTGTAAGCTTACTCATCCAAGCGCCGAATTCCTCTGAGCGAATAGCGTTTCGGACGTCCGTAAATACGGGGTCCCAGCGTTCAAAATGGTAGTCCTCCACTTTGTTTTCGTTCAAGGACTTCCGCTTCACCTTGAGGGAGTCCACAGAGGGGAAATGCCGGTGCAAAGCGTTGGCGATGTCCTCCTGAAGGAAATTGTCAATGATGACATGCTTGGGCGAACCTTCTGCAAAGGCAGCTCTCAGCGCGGGTAGATTCTGGAGGACGTCTGGATGGATAACCGAATTCATGAGCGTCGGCGCAACAAAGTGTAAAACAATCGAGGGCAAAGGTCGTGCAAAATCAAAGCCAAACGCACGCTAATCGAGGCGAATATGTGCTCAAACTTGCCCGATTGAGGCACGGCGTAAAGTTTTTGGGCTACTTTTTCAGGAGACCAGCCAAAGTGGCTCTTGGCGCGTTCGCCTAGAGGATTGCCATCGCGGTCCAAGGTATTGCGCATGATGTCCGTTGTGACGACTCCAGGGATGACTACTTGGATGCGGTTGGGTGTCTCGTGCCATTCTTCGTTCAGGCTGAGTGCCCACAAACGCAAGGCTGCTTTTGACGCGGAATAGGTGGCCAATTTCCGCTGACCAAAATGTGCTGCAATGCTCGTAACCGCAAGTACATGCAAGGGTCGTTCGCCCTGGACTTGCTGAAGTTGGTAGGTAAGGTCAACTGCGGCCCAGTAGTTCACTTGAAAAATATAATCGGCATCAAGGGGCTTGGTGGCGGAAACGGGGGCCCAATGTCCCACCCCTGCATTAAAAATGACCAAATCCGGCCATCCGATTTGAAGAACGGCCTCAAGCGCACGGAGGCGATCCTCCGGCTTGCTCAGGTCCGCTTGTATCCAGTGGTGCACATCTTCCGGCCCGCTCGCCTGCCGGGACGTTGCTAAAACGGTCCAGCCTTTTTGGCGGTATTCATGGACTAAAGCACGGCCAATGCCTTGGCTTCCGCCGGTAATCCAAACTCGTCGATCCATATTTCCAAAGATATCCATTCGGTCATTGAGAAAAATAGAATATATTTGCCGCCCGAATAAGCATTGTTATGAAACGTACATTTCAACCCTCCAATCGCAAGCGCAAGAACAAGCACGGCTTCCGTGAGCGCATGAAGTCAGCCAACGGACGTCGTGTCCTCGCATTACGCCGCGTCCGTGGTCGCAAGCGTTTGACGGTTTCTGACGAAGGAAGCCACAAGGGGTAATGCGTTTCTCCACACATATGAAGAAGGTGTTGCTCCCGCAGCACCTTTTTTTTGTGCCTACTAGTTCACATCTTTAAAGCCATCAATCTGTTCCGTCTCCATCATGCCTAAGAACCCTGATATCCAGTCTATTCTAATTATCGGTAGTGGTCCCATCGTCATTGGCCAAGCCTGCGAATTCGATTATTCGGGTTCTCAAGCATCGCGCTCCCTGCGCGACGAAGGCATTGAGGTCACCTTGATCAACTCCAATCCTGCGACCATCATGACGGACGAGGTGGTTGCGGACCACATCTACTTACTGCCCTTGGAGGTGGCTTCTCTAGAAAAAATCTTGAAGGAGCGAAAGATTGATGCTGTACTTCCTACTATGGGCGGTCAGACGGCACTCAATCTTTGTATCGAAGCGGATAATCAGGGCCTTTGGGAAGCGTATGGAGTGAAGATTATTGGCGTGGATATCGATGCCATCAACATCACAGAGGACCGTGAGAAGTTCAAGGAGTTAATGGGCCAAATTGGCATACCGATGGCTCCGGCTAAAACGGCAACCAGTTACCTCAAGGGCAAAGAAATTGCTCAGGAATTCGGATTCCCACTTTGTGTCCGTGCCTCCTTCACACTAGGGGGAAGTGGCGCCTCATTTGTCTGGAACAAGGAAGAATTTGACGAAGCGCTTCAGCGCGGCTTGGAGATCAGCCCCATTCACGAAGTGATGATTGACAAGGCATTGTTGGGCTGGAAAGAATTTGAGTTAGAACTTCTTCGCGACAAGAACGACAACGTCATCATTATTTGTTCCATTGAGAACATGGACCCGATGGGGATTCATACGGGCGACTCCATCACGGTGGCGCCTGCCATGACATTGAGCGATACCACGTATCAAAAGATGCGTGATATGGCTATTCACATGATGCGGTCTATCGGAAACTTTGCAGGAGGCTGTAACGTGCAGTTTGCCGTTAGCCCAGATGAGAAGGAGGACATCGTTGCCATCGAAATCAACCCACGTGTCTCCCGCTCTTCCGCTTTGGCCTCAAAAGCAACTGGGTATCCTATTGCGAAGATTGCCGCAAAGCTTGCCATTGGTTACACGTTGGACGAACTCAACAACCAAATCACCAAGACTACTACGGCCTATTTTGAGCCCACCTTGGACTACGTGATTGTGAAGATTCCACGCTGGAACTTTGACAAATTTGAAGGTGCGGACCGTCGTCTTGGCCTGCAAATGAAGTCCGTGGGAGAGGTGATGGGCATTGGCCGTAGCTTCCAAGAGGCCCTGCACAAGGCCGCACAATCCTTGGAGATCAAGCGCAACGGCTTAGGCGCTGATGGCAAGGGCCACACCGATCAGGCCACCATCTTGCACAAGTTAGAGCATGCCTCGTGGGACCGCGTATTTGTGCTGTACGATGCGATGCAGATGGGCATTCCTTTGCGTCGAATTCATGAGATTACCAAGATTGATCTTTGGTTCCTCAAGCAAATTGAAGACCTCGTAGATACCCAGCGTGCGCTCGAAAAGCACACACTGAAAAGCTTGCCCTTCGAGCTTTTACTCGATGCCAAAATGAAAGGTTTTGCCGACCGCCAAATTGCCCACATGACACGCAGTTTGGAGTCAGAAATCCACAGCAAGCGGGTTGAAATGGGTATTGAGCGCGTTTGGAAACTGGTGGATACCTGTGCCGCAGAATTCCCTGCGCAAACGCCCTACTATTATTCCACCTTTGAACTTCCCATGAAGAATGCGGCCGGGCAGACCTATGCGGAGAGCGAGGTGACGGTTTCGGACAAGAAGAAAATTGTGGTTTTAGGCAGTGGTCCCAACCGAATTGGACAAGGTATTGAATTTGACTATTCCTGTGTCCACGGCGTGCTTGCCGCCAAGGAGAGTGGCTACGAAACCATCATGATTAACTGCAATCCAGAAACGGTTTCTACGGACTTTGATACCGCAGATAAACTCTACTTTGAGCCGGTCTTCTGGGAGCATATTTACGACATCATCCGCAATGAAAAGCCCGAGGGCGTCATTGTCCAACTGGGGGGCCAAACGGCCTTGAAATTAGCCGAGAAGCTCGATCGCTTCGGCATTAAAATCATGGGAACGAACTACGAAAGCTTGGACTTGGCCGAAGACCGCGGACGTTTCTCGACCCTCTTGCAGGAGTATAAAATTCCCTATCCAAAGTTTGATGTTATCACCCATGCGGATGAAGCGCGCGCGGTGGCGGCCAAATTGGGCTACCCCATTCTGGTGCGCCCGTCCTACGTCCTTGGCGGACAGGGCATGAAGATTGTCATCAACGACGAAGAATTAGAAACCCATGTCGTGGAACTCTTCAAGGACTTCCCAGGGAACCGCGTTTTGCTTGACCACTACTTGGAAGGAGCCATCGAAGCGGAAGCGGATGCCATCTGTGACGGCGAAGATGTATACATCATCGGCATCATGGAGCACATTGAGCCCTGTGGCGTGCACTCTGGGGACTCTAATGCCACCCTTCCTCCCTTTAATTTAGGTGAGATGGTGAAGCAGCAGATTATCGAGCACACCCACACTATTGCGCGTGCCTTGGGAACGGTAGGGCTGATTAATATCCAATTTGCGATCAAGAACGACACCGTATACATCATCGAGGCCAATCCCCGCGCCTCGCGTACCGTCCCCTTCATTTGCAAGGCCTACAAAGAGCCCTATGTCAATGCAGCGGCAAAAGTTATGATTGGTGCAAATAAGGTGAAAGACTTCACGTTTAATCCGCAGCTCAAGGGCTGGGCGATCAAGGTGCCTGTCTTCAGCTTCAATAAGTTCCCGAACGTCAATAAAACGCTTGGCCCCCAGATGAAATCCACGGGCGAAGCCATTCATTTTATTGATTCTTTGAAGGATCCCATATTCCGCAAACTCTACTCAGAGCGTAACTATTACCTCTCGAAGTAAGCAATCTGAGCACTTTGGGTGCTAGGGCAGCGCGAGCTCCGCTCCGCGCTGGCAAATACGAAGGCTAAACGCTATTTGCATTTCAACCCTTCAACCCTTTCGACCTTTTACCCAATTAGGCCCTTGGCCAAGCCCATTCGAGTAAATGCGGCGCGAGCTTCAGGTGATGCGCCTTTGGGACAAGAGGAGAGCCAGCTTTGCAGCGTTTGGCTCGCTGCAGACGCGGATTCAAATAGGGAGCCTGCCGCACTTTGAATAAGAATGTCCTGGGCGTCGCCGTCTGTAGGTCCAAAGCCCCAAATCGGGCGACCGCTGCCGACATACTCAAAGATTTTCCCCGTCAAGATGCCTTTGTTGTTGGGTAGGTCGGGAATTAGAAGCAAGAGTGCATCTGAGGTTTGCAAATAGTGCACCGATTCAGCGTGCGGCCGGTAGCCCAGGTTCTCCAGGTGGAAGAGGGGGAAGCGCTTTTGCAAGGCTTCCATGGACGCCACAAATTCATTGGCCGGACGGCCCACTAGGCGCAGTCTCAACGAACTTCCCGACTGAAGGAGGGCTTCTAAGGCAGCTTCTACGTGTCCAACGGGGTAATCTAACGTCAAGGTACCCGTGTAGGTTAACGTGAAGATGTCGTTCTTTGGCTGGACCGTCTCTGAAAAGTCAGCGGGGTCATAGCCATTGGGCAGGACGTGGCATCGCTTACGAACCCCAGGAACTTTTTCATCCAAAAGGCGCACCAGGTCTTTCGAAACTGTGAGCACGCGGTCTGATTCTGTCAACACTGAGCGCTCTAAAGAAGCATCATAGGCGCGTGCCCAAGCCGTGGGGTAGAACTGGTCGTAGTAGTAGATGTCGGTCCACGGATCGCGAAAATCCGCCCACCAGGCTAGGCCTAATTGACGCTTGAGTGCGCGGCCAATGAGGTGAGTGGAATGAGGTGGCCCCGTGGTGATAACGGCGTCGTAGGGGAGTTTGGCATGCAGTTGGCGTGCCCGACTCAAGGCATGGCCGTTCCATCCTCGTCGAGGGTCAGGAATAAAAAAGTTGCCGCGAATAAAGCGAGACAGCCGCTGAATGGGACCTGGATGCCCTGCCTGGTTGGCAAAGCCGCTGAATGGGACTTCCTTTCGTCGGGTGAGCTTTTGATAGGTTCCAAACCAATCGCGCGCCCGCGTTCTGTGCACGTTTAGACCAGCGGCCTCTGCCTCCAAGGAGGAGTCGAGTAGTGGATGGGTGGCAAATTCAGGGTCCACCGTCAGAACGTCCACGTC
>DLWR01000031.1 GCA_003444795.1 Cryomorphaceae bacterium | reverse complement strand
TGAACGTTGAGGGTGGTGGTATCACCGGCCAAGCGGAAGCTATCCGTTTGGGCATCTCTCGTGCCTTGGTATCGATTAATCCCGAGTTCCGCACCATGCTTAAGCCAGAAGGTCTGATGACCCGTGACCCACGTATGGTTGAGCGCAAGAAATTCGGTCAAAAGAAAGCGCGCAAGCGTTTCCAGTTCTCCAAGCGTTAATCGCTGGAGTAGTTGGTTTAGTATCCAAACTGGCCAGATCGCTTTGCGCTACTGGCTGGTTGAATTAAGTGAATGTAAACCCCACAGAAAATGGCAAATACGCCTGAAATTCAACAACTTCTCGACGCAGGTGTCCACTTTGGTCACTTGACGCGCAAGTGGAACCCCAACATGGCTCCGTATATCTACATGGAGCGCAATGGTATCCACATCATTGACTTGCAAAAGACCCAGCGCAAGCTGCAGTCTGCTACCGATGCCATGGCAAAGATTGCTGGTTCGGGCCGCAAAATCCTTTTTGTTTCTACCAAGAAGCAAGGCAAGGAGATTGTTGCTGAGACCGCTAAGTCTTTGAACATGCCCTACATCGTAGAGCGCTGGCCTGGTGGTATGTTGACCAACTTCGTGACCATCCGCAAGGCGATCAAGAAGATGACCAACATCGACAAGATGAAGGAAGATGGTACGTTCAACACCTTGTCTAAGCGTGAGCGCTTGCAGGTGGATCGCGTTCGTGCCAAACTGGAAAAGAACTTGGGGTCTATTGCTGACATGAGCCGCCTCCCAGCTGCTTTGTTTGTTGTAGACATCCTCCGCGAGCACATCGCTGTGGAAGAAGCCCGCACCTTGGGTATCCCCGTCTTCGCTATGGTGGACACCAACTCTAATCCCAACTTGGTGGACTACGTTATCCCCGCCAACGATGACGCTTCTAAGTCCATTTCATTGATCCTCTCTTCTGTAGCTGAGGGCGTGAAAGAGGCCTTGAGTCAGCGCAAAGCGGACAAGGAGAAGTCTGGCAACGAAAAGTTGGAAAAGGCCGCGGCTAAAATTTCCGAATAAATAACGCCGGGGCAACAGCCCCGGTTTTTCTTTACACACTCAATAAATTCGACTATCATGGCAATTACTGCTGCAGATGTAAACAAGCTCCGTCAGATGACCGGTGCCGGTATGATGGACTGCAAAAAGGCTTTGACCGAAGCAAATGGTGACTTTGAAGCTGCCATTGACGTGTTGCGCAAGCAAGGTCAAAAGGTAGCAGCCAAGCGTGCGGATCGCGACGCTACGGAAGGTGCTGTTATCGCAATGACCAACGCGGATCAAACCCGTGGTGTAATCGTAAGCTTGAACTGCGAAACAGATTTCGTAGCCAAGAACGAAGGCTATGTAGCTATGGCTACCAAAATGGCTGAAGTTGCTTTGGCTGGTTTCCCCGCAGATAAGGACGCTCTTTTAGCCTTGTCCTATGAAGGTGGTTTGACCATTGCGGACAAGTTGACCGAACAAACCGGTGTTATCGGAGAGAAAATCGAGATCGCTTACTACGAGCACCTTGAAGGCGCATGTGTGGCTGCATACATCCACGCGGGCAATAAGTTGGGTACGTTGGTGGCCGTATCAGGTTCTGCACCTGAGGCTGCTAAGGACGTAGCGATGCAAGTTGCCGCTATGAATCCTGTTGCCTTGGACAAGGGCTCTGTTCCTGCAGAGGCTATCGAGCGCGAATTGGAAATTGCGCGCGATCAAATCCGTCAAGAGGGCAAGCCCGAAGAGATGGTTGACCGCATTGCGCAAGGCAAATTGGGCAAGTTCTTCAAGGAGAACACTTTAGTTGAGCAAGACTTCATCAAAGACAGCAAGCAATCTGTGGCTAGCTACTTGAACAGCGTTCAGAGTGGTTTGGTCGCTACCGGCTTCCGCCGTGTTGGCTTGGGCGTCTAAGGATTTCCGACCAGAATTTTTCAGCGCCGTGCAGAGGGTACCCTCTACACGGCGCTTGTTTTTTGCCCCCTGCGGGGCTTGGAGTACCTAGGGACTGCGCACTATCTTTGGAAGAATCAAGCATCCCATGAAATACAAACGCATCTTACTCAAACTCAGCGGGGAAGCCCTGATGGGGGACAAGGCTTTTGGCCTAGACACGCAGCGCCTCGCCGATTACGCGGCTGAAATCAAAGCCGTTGTGGAACAAGGCGTTCAATTGGGCGTCGTTATTGGAGGCGGAAATATCTTCCGCGGGCTCAAAGGGGCTGGCGAAGGCATGGACCGTGTTCAAGCGGACCACATGGGTATGTTGGCGACGGTAATCAATGGCTTGGCTTTACAGTCTACGTTAGAGAGTGTGGGCGTTCAGACTCGATTACAGTCTGCCATTGAGATGGACAAGGTCTGCGAACCCTTCATCCGTCGCCGTGCCGTGCGCCACCTAGAAAAAGGCCGTGTGGTCATCTTTGCGGCAGGTACCGGCAATCCCTACTTCACCACGGATACGGGTGCCACGCTTCGAGCTATTGAAATCCAAGCGGATGTCATCCTTAAAGGGACGCGTGTAGATGGCATTTACTCCGCGGATCCGGAGAAAGACACCTCGGCCATGAAGTACGACACCATCTCCTTCAAAGAGGTGTTTGACAAAGGCCTCAACGTCATGGACTTGACCGCCTTTACCTTGAGCAACGAGAACAAGTTGCCCATCATTGTATTTGACATGAACAAACCAGGCAACCTGTTGAAACTCGTTCAAGGCGAAAATGTAGGCACCCTGGTGACGCAATCGTAAGCGCTTACCTACCCATGGAAGAAGAAATTGAATTTTTGCTCGAGTCCTTGAAAGAGGACATGGACAAACCCCTCTCACACCTCGACAAAGCCCTATTGAAGCTCCGTGCAGGACGTGCAAACCCAGCTATGCTGGAGGGCGTTTCGCTCGAATATTACGGGTCCATGGTCAAGTTGACCCAGGTGGCGAACATCAACACACCCGATGCGCGCACCCTCTTTATTCAGCCTTTTGAGAAGACGATGATTCAGGGCATTGAAAAGGCCATCCTGCATTCCAATCTGGGCTTTAATCCTCAGAACAATGGGGAAATGGTCATCATCAACATTCCGCCTTTAACGGAGGATCGCCGCCGTGATTTGGTCCGATTGGCCAAAGCTGAAGGGGAAGATGCAAAGGTGGGTATTCGGGCCATTCGCAAATCGGGCATGGACGAAGCCAAGCGTATGGAAAAAGACGGCTTGAGCGAGGATATGCGCAAAGGCCTGGAAGACGACGTGCAAAAAATGGTCGATCAAGCCATTGCCACCATCGATGCCAAAGTCGCAGCCAAGGAGGAAGACATCATGAAAGTCTAAACGGTGAAAAGCCGCCAGGACGAAATCCAACACCGCAAATGGCAGAACGATCAGCAACTGGCCTTGGTCAACGTGCTGTTCACCTACCACTGGTTGAAGGCCCACAGGA
>DLWR01000033.1:7743-8822 GCA_003444795.1 Cryomorphaceae bacterium | reverse complement strand
CTTGGCACCACATAGACGGCACAATCCGCTGGCCGGACACCTTTCATCACGATCTGATCAGTGGCATCTGTTCGGTCATATCCTGTTTCCCGCGCATCAAGTGCAACCCAATCCGCATCGGGAACCTGCGCTATTATCCCATTTATCTCAGCATTCTCAACAGGATGGATGCTTAGAAAGGCCGCATCGCGCATATAGGTGTTCAACCAAATGCGCCGCCACCCCCGAAGCCCTGCGGGTTTTGGGTCCGTGTAGGCATGGGTGGATAAATTGACGAGGCTTCCGTAGCCAAAGAAGTAGGGATCATTCATGCCGCCAACTTGCCCAAGTGTCAGTTTTTGTCAATGATCCTTCGAATAAGAAATTTATCTTGTCGAAATGAGAAACTCCATTTAATCTAGCCGTTGTGGATCGGGAGAACTGGACATTCCAGTGCCGAAGGAGCAACCGCCCCCGGAAACTCTCAGGCAAAGGGACCGATCTTCATTTACACTCTGGAGAGAGATGCAGTGCATCCGCCGAAGGGATAGCGATCTCAGGCAAAAGGACAGAGGGGGCATCACCAGTATGGACCAATGGTTCCATGCTTAAATTGATGTCGGAATTTTTCAAATTTCCGGTCGAAAAAAAGAGTTTTGAATGACCAATGATTTGGTGCGCACACCACTTTTTGAACTGCATCTGAAACATGGTGCAAAAATGGTTCCTTTTGCGGGATTTGAAATGCCGGTCCAATATTCTCTGGGCGTTTTAAAGGAACATCTTCACACGCGGGAAAAGGCTGGACTGTTCGATGTAAGCCATATGGGACAGGTGATCTTGCGCGCCAAAAGCTATGAACAGGTGGCCGGAGAATTTGAAAAGCTAATCCCCATGGATGTGGCGGGGCTGAAAGAGGGCCGTCAAAGGTACGGGTTTTTTACGAATGACGCTGGCGGCATCGAAGATGATATCATGTTTGCAAACCGCGGCGATCACATTTTTGTTGTGGTCAATGCCGCCTGCATTGAACAAGATGTGGCGCATATGCGCGCCCACTTGAGCGAAGATATTCAAGTAAAGCTTCTGACCAACCGCGC
>DLWR01000033.1:7248-7385 GCA_003444795.1 Cryomorphaceae bacterium | reverse complement strand
CCTGCGGTGCGCGATATGGCGTTTATGGATGTGGAAACCTTACCGATCGGAGGGGCTGAATGTTGGGTGTCGCGCTCTGGATATACAGGCGAAGACGGGTTTGAAATTTCTGTCCCCAAAGCAGCAGTTGTGGATCT
>DLWR01000033.1:0-6871 GCA_003444795.1 Cryomorphaceae bacterium | reverse complement strand
GGCTTGTGTCTTTATGGACATGACATTGATCAACAGACGTCTCCAATCGAAGCAGGTCTAACTTGGGCTATTCAGTCTCGTCGAAGAACTGGAGGAGGTTTTCCCGGAGCTGAACGTGTGCAAGAGGAAATCGCCTCAGGCCCAGCCAAAAGACGGGTGGGCATTCTTCCGGAAGGACGCGCGCCTGTGCGCGAAGGCTGCGCAATCTTTGCCAGCGAAACCGCAACCGACCCTGTGGGAACTATCACCTCAGGAGGCTTTGGCCCCACGGTAAGTGCGCCGGTTTCCATGGGATATGTCCAAACCGCTTATTCCGCCAACGACACGATGCTTTTTGCCGAAGTTAGAGGAAAAAGATTACCCGTTAAGGTCGCCAAGCTGCCTTTCACCGGACCCAATTTCAAACGCTGAACAAAAGGAAAAACACATGAAATTCACTGAAGAACACGAATGGCTTCGCATCGAAGACGATGTTGTTGTCGTTGGCATCACCGAACACGCCAGCACACAATTGGGCGATATCGTTTTTGTAGACATTCCCACAGAAGGTGAGTCTTTGGATGCTGAAGAGGTTTTTGGATCGGTGGAAGCCGTAAAAACGGTAAGTGACTTGTACTTGCCTATCGCCGGTGAAATCGTGGAAGTCAATGCCGACCTCGATGGCAACCCGGAGGCTGTAAACAGCGACCCATACGGAGCGGGCTGGATGGTGAAAATCAAAGTCACGGATGCTGCACAAGCGGATCAGCTGATGGACGCCGACGCATATGCGGCGCTCATCGGTGCCTAAAATTCCCCGCTGGATTTGGTTGAGCGCCGGCGCCATGTGGTGCTTGGTGGTCATCTACTTTAGTTTATTGGCGCCGGATCGTCTTCCAAAACTGTTTTTATCCATAAAGGATCTCATTTTGCATTTTGTGGCCTATTTGGTGGCTGCATTTCTACTGACCATGGGATCCCGCTCTCCCCGCGGCCCATGGAAGCCAGCGGTACTCAGTTTTGTCCTGGGAGTTGGGCTAGAAATTTTGCAGCCCATAGTGGCTGTTGGCCGACACTTTAGCTACGCCGATATGGTCGCCAATACCGTGGGGTTAATTTTTGGAATGCTTCTTGCGCTACGAATTGGGAAGCGTATCTTTATCCCATAATTTTTTTGCCGTATGCAAAGCCGTAAATCATTTATCGCCGACCTCGAGAACAAGAAGGGACTCTTCTTGCAAATTGGTCTGGTACTCGCTTTGGCCAGCGTTTGGACGGCCTTTGAATGGAAGACCTATAAAGATGGTCCAGGTTCATTGGGCGACATGGAAATGGTGATTGATGACGAGGAAGTACTTGTTACTCAGCGCAATACACCGCCTCCTCCCCCTCCTCCTCCCGCTCCGCCCGAGGTGTTGAACATCGTAGAAGACGATAAAGTAGACATCGAGGAGTTGACCTTGGAGTCCACGGAAATTGACAACGACGATGCTTTTGAGCTTCTGGAAGTGGATGTGAACCAAGACGAGGTTTTCAACTTTGTAAACGTAGAAAACAAGCCCATTTTCCCCGGCTGTGAGGATCTCGCTACGGAGGATGAGCGTTTCAACTGTTTTAACATCAAGATTCGTCAGTTTGTCGGTAAGGAATTTGAATTCCCCGAGATGGCCAAGCAAATGGGCATCCAGGGCAAGGTTTGGGTTTCTTTTATTATCGAAAAAGACGGCAAGGTGAGCGACATCGTTATCGAGCGAGGCGTAGACAAATTGCTGGACGACGAATCTGTTCGCGTAGTGAAGAAGTTGCCTAAGATGATTCCTGCTAAGGTGGGTGGTCGTTCTGTGCGCATGCGCTACTCTTTGCCCATCAACGCCAAGTTGCAATAAGCTTACCCGCTTTGCGCCATTGAAATACACCTAAAGCCCCGGCCTCCGGGGCTTTTTTCATTTCTTTAACCATGCCCCCATTTTCGCATAGCCCTCTCGATCCCAATGTGTTGCTGCAAGCAGTATATGATGCGGCAGATGCCATTCTCGAAGTATATCACCAGCGTGAGGCCATTGTAGCCCAAACCAAGTCAGACAATAGCCCGGTTACGGAAGCGGACCTGCGCGCGCACAAAATCCTCCAAGCAGCGCTTGCCACCTCTGGCTGGCCTGTGCTAAGCGAGGAGGGCCATCATGCAGACTACTATACGCGCAAATCCTGGGAGTACTTCTGGGTAGTGGATCCTCTGGATGGAACGAAAGAGTTCATTAAAGGCAATGGCGAGTTCACCATCAACGTGGCGTTGGTAAAGGGCCAAGAACCTGTTTTTGGGGTGGTCTACAGCCCCGTATTAAACTGGCTCTACGTCGGTGGTCCAGGGATGGGTGCCTACAAATCCATGCAACGTGTAACATGGGAAGAGTTGCTTGCCCAGACCATGCGCTTGCCCGCGCGCCTGCCAGAAACCATCACCGTCGTGGCAAGCCGCTCACACGGCAGTCCTGAAACGGAAGCACTCATTGGCAAGTGGGAGGCTGAGCATGGCAGGATCGAACGCGTGAGTATGGGCAGCTCCCTAAAAATATGCCTCGTAGCAGAAGGCCGAGCACATGCCTATCCACGCATCGCCCCCACTATGGAATGGGATACAGCCGCAGGGCATGCGGTGGCCTTGGGTGCGGGATGCCACATGTTTCGCGTGGAGATTGTAGAGGGTATGCCAACCTGGTCGCAGCCGCTTATTTACAACAAGGAAAACCTCCTCAATCCTTACTTCTTGGTCTGCGCCGCGCCCTATCTTTGCGGCCATGCATGACGTAGGCCTTCTTTTGAAATTTCGACTGGCGTTTACGGTCGTTTTTTCGGCCGCGGCAGGCTACCTCTTAGGGGCACCGCAATTTGTCTGGTCGGACTTCCTGCTCCTTACCTTGGGCGGTTTTGCCATAGTGGGTTCTAGCAATGCCTTCAACCAAATTTGGGAGATTGAGCAGGACGCCGTTATGGACCGCACGAAGAACCGTCCCCTTCCCTCTGGGCGGATGACAAAATTGGAAGCTTATGCCTGGGCCTTTGGATTGGGTGTCGCGGGCACCATCGCACTGGGCTACCTGAATGTGGCTACGGCTGCTTTTGGACTTTTGAGTCTGCTCATCTACGTGCTGGCTTACACGCCCATGAAAGCACATAGTCCATGGGCCGTCCTTGTGGGAGCTTTTCCGGGGGCCATTCCCTTTCTTTTGGGCTGGGTGGCGGTAACGGGTGATTTTGGTATTGAGGCAGGTACGCTCTTTGCCTTGCAGTTTATTTGGCAGTTTCCCCACTTTTGGGCCATTGCTTGGGTAGGCTATGACGATTACGCCAAGGCGGGGTACTATTTATTGCCCACCCGTCAAAAGGACCGAACGGCCACCCAAGTGAGTATCGTGTACACCTTGTGGATGGTATTCGTGTCCGTATTGCCGGCTTTTGGTATTACCGGGGCGCTGACTTTGAGCGTGCCCGCGGCACTCGTCGTGCTAATATTGGGGCTTGATGTGCTCTGGGCAGCCTGGAAGCATCACCAATCGCCGTCAGATTCAGCCGCGCGTAAACTCATGTTTGCCACCATACGTTACTTACCCATGGTGCAAATCACCTACGTTCTAAATCACTATTTGGCTTAATATCCTCTTATGGAAAATAAAACAGCAAAACCTCTATTGTGGATTGGCATGGCCAGCATAGGAATGGCCTTTGCAGGCTTGACTTCAGGCTATGTCGTCGCTAAGGGGTCCTTGGAAGCAAAAAACCTATGGCAGTTGATTGAATTGCCCGTGGCTTTTTACTATTCAACGGCGGCCATTCTACTCTCATCCTTGCTCTTGATTCAAGGAAATCGGGCGTGGGCCTCCAACCACGCTAAAAAGGCGGCTCAATTCATGCTTTTTGCGCTTGGATCGGGCCTCGTATTTGTGGGCTTGCAAGTGGCCGGTTGGAAGCATTTGATCGATGGAAATATTTGGTTTACAGGTCCCAACAGCACCCCAGCGGGTTCTTGGCTCTATGTCATCACGTGGTTTCACTGGATGCACGCTTTGGCCGGCATTATCGTGCTTGGAATCACCTATTTCAAGACCCAAAAGGGTGCGTATTCGCCTGATAATCACCTAGGCTATGTCCTTGCGGGCCAATTCTGGCATTTCTTGGGCTTGCTTTGGATTTATTTACTCCTGTTTTTGGCGTTTCTGCGCTAATTTTGCAGCTCTGTAACTTACACGAATTACACCGAATGGCAACTTCAGCTACAACAAGCGTTTGGTCTCAAGGAGGTAACCAACCCATGCAGTCGGAATACGGCAAAATGATGATGTGGTTCTTCCTGATCTCTGACGCATTGACTTTCTCAGGTTTCTTGACTGCGTATGGATTCATGCGCTTCCGCTACGAGTCGGTATGGCCCGTCGCAGAAGATGTCTTCACGCACTTTCCCGGCCTTGAAGGAGACCAACCATTGCTGTATGTTGCTTTTATGACCTTCGTTTTGATCATGTCTTCCGTGACCATGGTATTGGCCGTGAATGCAGGGCATCACCTCAAGAAAACCGCCACCGCATGGTGGATGGTGGCTACAATTGTTGGCGGCGCCATCTTCTTGGGTTCACAGGCTTGGGAATGGTACCACTTCATCATGGGCGACAAGGGCGGTATTGAGTTGGCAAATTCTGAAGTTTGGAAAGTTGCGAATGAGGAAGGGGAAGTTCTTTCCCTCTCACAATTGGTTCATGGTATGGAGCATGGTCATGCCGCTAATCACGAAGAAACGTTTACCACGGAAGAAGTGGTAGCCGCTTTTAAGGCCAATGAGCATGTGGTTTTGCAAAGCCCAGGCAATGGTCATCCTGCTAAGAGTCGCGAGGCTTCTTTGGCGGCCCTACAAGGCGCTGAAGTGATTCAAGGAGCCAATATGGAGCACAACGAATACGGCGCACAGCAGTTTGCAAACTTTTTCTTCTTCATCACGGGCTTCCACGGCTTCCACGTATTCTCCGGTGTGGTTTTGAACGTGTTGCTATTCTGGAACGTATTGCTCGGAACCTACGAGCGCCGCAAGTCCTATCTCATGGTTGAAAAAGTCGGCTTATACTGGCACTTCGTTGACCTTGTTTGGGTATTCGTATTCACTTTCTTCTACCTCGTATAATTCGCTCAGAAATCATGGCAGATCACGCATCCCCCTCAGGAACCGGTTGGATTTGGAAGATCTTTTGGATCCTTTTGGTTATCACTACGGTAGAAGTAGTCTTGGGTATCATCAAACCCGAATTCATGTTGAGCCCCGTTGCCGGAACCTCCTTGTTGAATCTCGTATTCATCGGTTTGACATTGGTGAAAGCCGCCTACATCGTTCAATACTTCATGCACTTGAAGTACGAGTTGGGAAGCTTGCAAAAGGCCATATACTTACCCGTTCTCATTTTGATTCCCTACCTCACTTTCATCCTGTTGTTTGAAGGTCAGGCGGTGTTTGAATTCTAAGCATGCAACGAACCGGCAAGCGGCTTCTTTTAGGTGTGCTGCTGGTGTTACCGGTAGCCATGTATTTGGGTTCTCTGATGATCTCAGGAGCCGTCAATTTTAGAAGTTTAGAAGACCTCGAAAACCCTTTGGCTGAAAAGCCGGATACCGCGTTGTATCTGCGGTCGGATGGCCAAACATGGACCCTGGATTCCGCTCGCGGAAAGATCGCGGTGGTCAGCTTCTTTTTCACCTCTTGTCCGACCATTTGCCCTGCCATGAACTTCCATTTGAAGGAGGCGCATGACCGACTCTATGGCTATAAGGACTTGATCTTCATCAGCATTACCGTAGACCCTCTCACGGATGTGCCCGTCGTCTTGGAAGCCTACAAGGACAATTTAGGGGTTGCGGCTTCCAATAAGTGGGACTTCATTTCGGGTGACCGCGATGCCATCTTCCAGTTAGCTAACTCTCTCTGGCTACATGCGAGCCAAGACTCATCCGCTGAAGGGGGCTACTCGCATTCACAGTCCGCTGTGATCTTAGATTGGGAGGGGCACTTGCGCAGCCGAATCACCGACGACGGAAACCTTTTGGGCGCCTATGATGTTTCAGAACCGTACCTCGTGGACCAATTAGTGGAAGACGTTCGGGTACTCGTTAAGGAGCACCGAAAAGTAAAAATGGGCCAGACCAAATGAACGCCAAGAACCCAAAAGCACATCCCAACGACCGCATGGCTATTCCCGTCATCGTAGGTCTTTCTATTGCGGTACCCATTGCCGTTGCGCTGCTTTTCTTGCTCCCCGAATCCTGGAAACTGCAATGGGGCAGTGCCAATGTGCGCAGCTTGCCATTCTTTCACGCGGTTCTCAATGGATGTACGGCGGTCCTTCTTGCCGTCGGTTTTGGCATGATTAAAACGAAAAATGTAGCCTTGCACCGTTTGGCCAACGTGGGCGCCTTTGCGCTCTCCGCCGTGTTTTTGGTATCCTATGTGATTTCGCACTTATCCAATCCAGATGCTCATTTTGGTGGGGAAGGGTGGATTCGACCGCTCTACTTTTTCATCCTGATCAGCCATATTCTGCTGAGCGTGCCTGTGCTTCCTTTGGCCATGCTTTCGATCTACCGCGCTTGGAACAACCAAATTGCGGCCCACAAAGCCCTCGTCAAATGGACCTTCCCCATTTGGATGTATGTAGCGGTGACCGGGGTGCTTGTGTACCTTTTCATGGCTCCTTATTACCCATTAGCGTGAAAAAAGTCCTTCTTACCATAGCGCTAGCAGCCTATTCATTGGGCGCTCAGGCCCAATGTGCTATGTGTAAAGCGGCGGCCGAAACCGATCTTGAAGGGGGTCAAGGCATAGCCGACGGATTAAACGAAGGCATTCTGTATTTGATGG
>DLWR01000059.1 GCA_003444795.1 Cryomorphaceae bacterium | reverse complement strand
AAAAAAAGCGCCCGTTGCGGGCGCTTTCTAGGAGAGCAAGGAACGGGTTAAAAGCGAACCCGGCAATCCTCCAAAAAGTCTTTCAGAGCGGAAATGTCGTCCATGTCGCGCTTGGCAAAATCCAGGCGGCGAGTTTGAGGGGCATTCAAGGGCATGAGCTTAGAGCATTTCAAAATCAAAGGTGATCCAATTTACATAGGTCTCGCCAGCCGCTAGAAAGGTGGTTGGAAAGTGCGGATGGTGGGGGGCATCGGGGAAGCCCTGGTTTTCCAGGCAAATACCCCAAGCATCCATGTAGGGTTGTGCGCCTTTGCCGGGCATTTGTGTTTCATTTCCTCCGCCCACAAAAACGTGCAGGGCAGCTTGATTGGTGTGGGCCGTCATGCGCAAATCGTCGACCTCCAATGTGGCTGCAGGCTCGTTGGGGGCGAGCACATACGTTCGATCTAGGCCGCTCCGCAGGGAGGAATCAAATTCATCCGTTTTCAGGGGCAACAAGTTGCCCGTGGGAATCATTTGGTTGGTTTCCAACGAGGCGGTTGCGTTCACCTGCATTCGGTGATTTTCCGTGGACGTCTCCCCGCCATTCAAATTGAAGCAGCTGTGCTGGGTCAGATTGACGAGGCTTTCCTGGTCGCATTTTGCCGTCAGTTCTACCCGAAGCCCATTTTCCGTCAGCTGATACGTGACCCTAGCCGTTAAATCGCCTGGGTAGCCTCCTTCGCCGTCAGGGCTGGTAACTTCCAAGGTGAGATAGGGCTCTGGGCCACCGCTTTGGTCCACCAGCCTCCAAAATTTTCGGCTCAAAGAGGCCTGACCCCCATGCAAATGGTTGGGTCCGTCGTTCGCTTCCAGGTGATGAATTTGGTCCCCCATGGGTAGGTGCGCGCGGGCGATTCGGCCCGAATGCCGCCCCACCACCGCGCCATAGAAAGGAGGATAGGTATGGCCCATACTGCGTACATAATCTTCAGGGTCGTCAAACCCAAGCACCACATCTCGAGGGCCCTTCGGATGAGGGACAATTAGAGACTGAAGAACCGCCCCATAGGAGAGAATGGTGGCGGAGTAGCCATGGGCGTTGGCAAGGGTCCAAGATTCCATGCCGTAAATCTACTGTTGTGGGTTAGGATAAGTGACTACCTTGTGCCAATGATCCGCTTATTCTCGTTCCTATTTTTTCTCATCTCGTTGCATGCATTCGCCCAAACCCCTAGCTGGTGGGGAAAAGAGGTCGTATCCACGTCTATGGCGGCAAATCGTCCCAGGGTGAGTACGACCGATTACAACAACGCGGTGCTCATTTGGGGAGAAGGACCCCATTTGGTGGCAGGGGTCACCACTGTCGCGGGCATCGGCGCCTTCATGCGCACGGATACCATCAATCCGACAGGGCACAGTGTTTCAATTTCATTTTGGCACGGACCGGAAATCGCCAGCCGAGGAACGGATACGGTCTACGTGGTGTACAAGGAGGCGCCCGAAGCGGATACCTCGCATCACATCTATTGCGCCGCATCGTTTGATGGAGGCTACCATTTTGGCGTGCCCAAACGTGTGGATTTTATCGGCAACCATATGGGCCGAATGCCCACCGTTGCAATCGGTCCCGGAGGCCATCCCGTTGTGGCCTTCATGAAATCCGATCTCAATTATGCAGAGCCCCAGTGGGTCATTGCTACGAGCCAAGATTATGGCCAAACGTTCCAGCCCGAAGTTCAAGCCAGTAGCGATCACAGCGCTTTGGCAGAGGCCTGTGATTGTTGCCCAGCGGCCCTGGTCGTTTCGGATTCAACCGTTCAACTCGCCTACAGGGACAATCTCCAAAATCAGCGAAACATTCGGGTTGCTTCGGGGTCTTTGGCAGGGGGGAGCTATCAAAGCATCTCTGTAGACCCTCAGCCTTGGATGGTGAATGCATGCCCCGCTTCTGGCCCGGATATTGTCGCGGATGGAGACAGTTTGTACAGCACCTTTTTAAATGGAAGCAGCTCCGATGAAGTGTTTTGGTCGCGCTGGCAGATGGGGGATACTACCTCAATGGTTCAGGGAATTGCCTCCTCCTCGATGGCACAGAATTATCCGCGAATAGATGCGCGTTTTGGCCAAAAAATGATGGTTTGGAAAACGGGTGCGGGCACACAAGCCAAGGTGCAAGCTAGGCTTCACTACTTAGATACTTTATATGCTTTCGACGTCGATACCGGGACGGTCAATGTTCCAGATGTCGCAGTTAGTGGTCAAGGTGCCTTTGTGGTCTGGCATGAAGTCCTCGAAAAGCGCATCTATCTGAAGCGTTTGTTTTATCAATCCATTGGTTTGCCCGAATCCGTCGTTTCTCCAAGTCGCCAATTGTTGCATACCGTGGACCTGTATGGTCGCTTGGTTAATCCGGCCCAAATTCCCTCCGGGATCTACATCCAATGGTACAGCGATGGGAGTTTTGAAAAAGTTTGGGTGAACTAAAAAAAGTTTGGGTGAACTAAGAATAGGGATCGCTCAATCATTTGAACACCAACTTTACTCATTTCTGTT
>DLWR01000019.1 GCA_003444795.1 Cryomorphaceae bacterium | reverse complement strand
ATTCTCGATTCGAACGCGAATATGCGAAGTGTCGGCAGGATTAACAATCTATTCTTTTGTGTCTTCTTCCACAGGAGAGGCAGAGTTCTGGGGTGGGACATAGACCTCGAAGTCATCAAGAGCCTAACCCTTTGCGGACGAACCAGCAGCCGATACCATTCGGAAACGCAAGCTGATAGGGTTTGGGGAGAAGTTCCATACGTTCAAGGGGATGGAAGAGGTGATCCACTGTCCAGAAGTGCTACCCGCCCAACCTGGTGAGTTCAGGGATTGGACATTGGGTGAACCGTAGTTAGAGCCATACCAGTTGTATCCAACTGCCACAGCAGCGTTACCCAAGGTGTTCCAGTTGCCGTTTTGGAAGTACTCCACGACGCCGCCATCAGTAGGCGTGAATTCGTACTTGTGCTTGAAGCGGAGTTCCGCAGATACCACCGTGTCAAAGTTGGTCAACGTCGGGATACGTAGGATTTCTGTTTTACCAGGTTGGTAGTTATCCGTCAAGCCCGTAACCCAACAATTGGTTCCCGAGGCTGCACCGTTGAAAGCACCCCCTTTTGCGGGCGTACCAAACTCCCACATTTGGAGTGTACCAGGTCCACCTTGCGCGAAGAAGCCAGTCTCATCGCCGACACAGTTGTCAAAGTTGACGGGGCCAAATGAGATAGGGTAAGAGGTGGCACCAGAAGAAATCTTTGAAGCGGTGTCGTTGATGGCCATGGCATCGCCAGCCAGGGTCGTCCAAGCCTTTACTTCAAAGTCGCCCACATAGTACGTCGGGGGTGTCGTCACGGTTATCGTTCCTTCTGCACCGGCAGCCAACGAGCCCGCATAGGTTGTGGTGTAGGTGCCCGAGTTGCTAGGGGTACACAAATCGTTGATTTGGTACGTTACAGGAATACCTGTTTTCGCAGCCGTTCCATAGTTGCGCACCTTGAGCACCACGTTTTGTGGGTTGGCCAAGTTTACAGAGTTCAAGGGGCTAGTGACGATGGACACACCGACATCCGTGGCCGGTTGGTTGTAAATCATCAAATCGTCGATGGCAATGTCCGCGAGGTCACCCGATCCTGTCTTACGGGCGAGGATGCGAATCTTAACCACATCCCCGGCATAAGCGGAGAGGTCAACCATCTTGAACTTCCAGTCATCGACTTCGCCCGTTTGCTGTGCTCCTGAAATGGGCGCACCAGCAACTGTCTGCCAGCTGTTGCTGCCATCGGGGACTACCTGAACGTTCAAGATGTTCACGTCCGCACCAAACATGTGGTACCAGAAGGTCAGAACGGGGTTGGTCATCGCCGAGAGGTCCACACAACGCGTGGTGGCATACAGGGCTGCAGGTCCATTGTTGCCATAGCTCGCTTCGCTGTAGAGGTAGTTACCACTACGTGTGCGGTTCCAACGGGGTCCTGTATTGAAGGTGGGAGTCAAAGCAGAACCAACTTGCCACGCATAATCAGCGGTTTGAGGTGGTGGCAGGGCTTCCCAATCCGTCGTGTTGAACGTGCCTGGGTTGTTGGAGGTTCCGTTGCCGGCATTCCAACCTGGTCCGTCAAAGGTCTGGATGTGTGGGAATTGCGTAATGGGGGCGATGTGCTCAATGAAGAAGAAGCCCAATGTGTCGTTGCTCGTATTGGGGTCGCCAGGAGCTTCAGACCACACGTAGATGTGGTAGTTGGCATAGGCGCTCAAGTTGGCTTTTGGAGTGAACGTGTAAGACGTGGTATCGCCCAAGTTCAAGGTGGTGTAGATCGTATCGCGGGAAACGACTGTGGTATTCGTTGTCAAGTTCTTCACCGAGAAGGCTACGGGAATCGTGTCAATGGGGAAGAAACCCTCTGAACGCAAGTGGATACGCACATTCTCGTTGGCTGTGTATTGGCAGAATCCATTTTGAGGAGTGTACATCGCCAACATCTCAATATCGGCGGGGTCTGGCTCATATACGGAGATGTCGTCGATGGCCATGTCGCCCAAGTCATTTGATGCCGTATTGGTCTTATTTCCAAGGAAACGAATGCGAATAATTTGGTCCAAATAGGGGTCCAGGTTCACCAATGCCTTTTGCCAAGGGTCTGATTGGTTGGTTTGTTGCTGACCAGGGATCAACATCACACCGACCACCCACTTTGGCGTGGTGGAGCCCGTATCGATGTCCACGCGTAGGTTGCCCATATGGGCTCCATACTTGTGATACCAGAACTCTAATACTGCGTGATTTAAGCCAGTAAGCTTCAAACAAGGCGTGATGAGGGTGGTATTGTTGTTTGTGCTACCCTGGGAAGCTTCTGTGTAGACATATTTGCCACCACCCGTGGTGTGATCGCCCAAAGGACCTGTGTTTAGGGTGCCAGTTTGACCAATGCGGATAGACCATGCAAATCCCGTTGAGGTCGTATTAGGAGAAACCTGCCAGTTTTTACCTGACGGCGGATTGCCTTGCGGGAAGGTGCCTCGGTGCGCAGTTCCTGTAGCCCCCGTTCCAGACCCCGGAATCCAGTCAATGCTAGAGAAATTCTCGACCCATGGGAAGTTGGTGACTAAGTAGGGGAAGCTGTTAGGGGTACTTACTCCACAGATGGCAGGAGGAGAAGGGTCTATCCAGAAGGTGTTGTTCAACGGGGTGGAGCTCAAGGACGGCACGCGTACCACGTTGGGACAAGCGCAGTCAAAAATTTCCACATACCAGTCTACCGAGTCGCCAACCACCAAATTGGTGAGGGTGTAGAAATACTCGGCAGAGTCCGGGCATGAGGTAGATACGGAAGCGTTCATTTGAACAGTGGTCCAAGTGCCACCATTCAGACGGTGGTGGAGCAGAACAGAGTCCACGCCGGACTCTAAGTCTCTCGCTTTCAGTCGGATTTCTTGGCTGGATTGATAGCGAGCACCGATGGGTTCTTTTCGCGGAATCAGATTAAATGTATAGGTCGGAGGAATCAACTCACATGGAGCAGCCTCCACTTTCACGTTGTCCACAAACCAACCTGCGGGATTGGCGGTGCCAAAAGGAGAGCGGTATTCAAGAATAAACTGAATCTTACAGTTGGCATAACCCTGTGCGGTTCCGCTAGGGCCGTTGCCAATGATGCTGGAGATATCAAACGTTTCACCAACCCACCAGGTTGCCGTTGGTGCTACGCCGGTACCTGCGGTGGTCAAACCGCCCCAATATGGTGTGTTGTTAGGGTTCGCATAGGAAAGTTCGTTGAAATAGCCCGTGGAATTGAAGCCGCCCGACGTGCCTCGGTAGTGGGTGCCGTTCAATCGTGTCCATGTGGCGCCATTGTTATTGGAGACCCGCACATAGGCTTGTTGACCGAAGTGCACCTTACAGATTTGGTCGAAGGTCAAGCGAACGAAAATGTTACCGGTGGTCGCAAAAGCATCAGTTTCAAAAATGACCGAGTCAAAGGGCACAATCTTCGCGTGGTAGCTGTGCGGAGCAGATACCGAAAACGCAGAGGTGTCATTCCAATAGGGAATGGTGGTGCCTGGGGTCGTGTGGAAGCTGGTTACGGAGTCCGGACCTGAGGGTGGGTCGAACTTTTCGTGGAAAACCACTGTAATGGGGCTGGTCTGCGCCATGGCACTCCAGGAGGCCACAACCACGAAGGCCGAAAGGATGCGTCGGATGCGATGTTTCATCGAGGTGTATTTTGGGTATGTCCGCATTCTCCAAATATACACTTTTAGATGTCTGATTGAACTACCTAATTCTCAATCGTAGTAGGCTTTTACCATCTAATTTGGCCTCCAATTCATCCCCAGGAGAAACGGGGCCAACCCCTGCAGGCGTGCCTGTGAAAAGTAAATCCCCTGATTTCAGAGTGAAATACTGGCTGACATGGGCAATGAGCGACTCAAGTGGAAAGAGAAAATCTCGAGTATTTCCCGCTTGAACTTCTTGGCCATTTTTTAGCAAGGAAATGTCGTGAAATCCAGGCTCAACGGGGCCTTTAATCCATTCGCCAAGCACAGCGGAGCCGTCAAAACCCTTGGCCTTCTCCCAAGGCAAACCTTTCGCTTTTAGTTTGGATTGAAGATCGCGTGCGGTAAAATCTAGACCTACCGTCATGGCATCGATGTAGGACCAGGCGAATTCGGGTTCGATGAATTTTCCTACACGGCCGATGCGTACGACCCATTCCACCTCATGGTGGATGTCTTGCGACCAGGATGGAAGAACAAAAGGCAACCGGGGCTGAAGAATGGCGGAGTCTGGCTTGCAGAATACGACGGGTTCGTCGGGGACTGCGTTTCCCAATTCTGTAGCGTGATCGCGGTAATTCCGCCCTATGCAGATAATTTTCATCGGAGACTGAGTCGAATGGCCGTCAAAATTTTCTTTGTGTAGAGCGGGAAGTCCGCATTTTGGATCCAGCTGTAATATCCAGGGTCCTTTTCGAGGACACTGGCGACTGATTGACCCTTGTACTTGCCGAAGGAAAATTGTTCAACTCCGTCCTTGTTGTACGTGATGAAGCCGGCAAAATCGGCTGCCTGATGAATGTTGCTAAACTCCGCAAGTCCCGCTACGCTATCGGGAAGGTCGGTATAGCGTTCTACTTGGGCGCGGAAAACATTCAGCGTGGCACGAACA
>DLWR01000233.1 GCA_003444795.1 Cryomorphaceae bacterium | reverse complement strand
CCCCAAAAGGACCAACCAAGTCAAAGCCCACTTCCGTAGACCAAGAGCCCGGATTCGTCACAATTACCCTGGCAGAATCACCTGCGCATAAGTTGGCCGTTTCCGTATAACTCGAACCGGTAGTAAATGGCGTACCGAAGGTGAAGATGGGGGTCCATCCCGTAGAGGACTTCTGCTCCACTGTAATCTGGCAGCCATTCCATCCATCGCCATAAGTATCAGTTTCGTACATAGTGAACGTACACGTGTTGGCCGGAGGACAAAGTGAGGTAGTCACCGTAACTGGGCCAGCCCATCCAGAGAAGTCGGTTGGTCCACAAGAGTCACGAACGTAAACATCATAGGTACTTCCCGCAGAAAGGCCATTGATGGTGTAGGCAGAACTCACATTGTGGGCAATATTACCCGTTACCGAACCCGTACCCGTGTAGAATCCTGAAGGACCCCACATGACACAGCTTCCCAAAGGAGAGCCTGGGCTCGTCCAAGAAACCGTTGCCGAATTGTTCGTAACCGTTCCAGCCGACGGAACAGGATCTGGACAGGTTGGGATGGCCTCGACCAAGAAGTTATCGAAGAATACATCCGGACCGTAGCCAGAATTACCAACAAACTGGAAAATGACATCCGAACCCGTGTAGCTGCTAGGCAAGTACGCCAACTCATTGACCATAGTTCCAGGCGTGGTTATACCTGCACCCGCACTGTTGAAGTTGGATCCAATGAGGTTGACAATAGTATCCCAAGTTGCCGATGTCACAGGGCGTGCCAAGAGCAAGAGTTGATCGTTGGGGTAGAAGGTCATGTACTGGTGTGACCAGTCAAATGAAACCTGAGCATTGCTAGAAATCGTCACGGGGCGTGAGGTCAATTCAGCCCAGTTCCCTGAGGTCCAAAGCCAGAAGTACCCACGCATCGCATTGCCACCGGTTGCCAAAGCATAGGATAGGAAAACTTTGGTGCCACCCGTTTCATCCCAACAGGACAGCGGATAGATGTCAAAGTTCTCGGAGTAAGGCATTGCTGCCGCCAAACATGCCGTCGTGAAGGTCACCGGTCCTTGCCATGGTCCAATGTTGCCAGATCCACAGCTATCTGCCACCCATACGGTGTAGGTCGTCGCAGGCGTCAAGCCCGTGATGCTGTAGGTATTACCAGAGGCCAAAACCATGTTGGGCACGGTGCCCGTTCCTGGGTTGAAACCACCAGGACCCCACGCCACATAAGAACCCGTTGTCGTGGGGGCACCATGTGCCCAGGAAATCAATGCCGTCGTAGTCGCGGGGGAAGCCGAAACATTCTGTGCGGGCAAGCAAGAAGGCTGTGCCTCATAGTGGAAGTCATCAATAGCCACATCGTACCAAGTTCCACCGATCATGCGCAAGCCCACGTGGTTGTGTCCAGTGGGGACGCTAGGGAATGCTACGGTGTACTCGGCCCACAACTCGGTCAATGCCAAGGTATCAACAGGCACAAAGCTCGCAGGGTTGCTTGGGGTGGTCATGGTGCCTACAATCAATTGGATGGGGCTCCAAGTGTACATTTTAGAGGCGCGCATTCGAATTTGAGCTCCGTTGCCTTGCAAGTCGCCAAACATGGGCGATACTGCTGTCACATTGGTCGCCGAACCCGAAGACATAAGCAAGTAATTCGGAGCAGAATATGCCGCCATGTTCCAAGTTTGTGGAAGCAGCACTTGCCACGAAGAGCCCGAACCTGTGGCAGTCTTTGTCCAACAGCCAGGAGGATCTCCTGCGGTCATAACGTCCCAGTTCTCATAATACCCCGGGGTCATATAGTAAGGAGAACACAACGTTGTGAAGGTGTACGGCCCTACCCAAATGGAGTTGCCGTTGCCTGCACCCGTACAGTTGCGCATGACGTAGTAGGAATAGCCCGTATTACCCGCCAATCCTTGAAGGACATGGGTTGAGGTGGTCGCTGTATCCAAGAATCCGGTGCCTTGCGTAAAGCCTGCAGGGCCCCATTCAATGACAAAGTTGTTACCTGCGCCAGACCAGCTTAGGGTCGCGCTCGTGTCCGACAAGCCCGCAATACCCAAACCTGTTGGCTCAGGGCAGGTGGGCTGCTGTTCAATGATGATATCATCCACCCAAGCGTTGTTACCCCAGTTACCAAAACCAACCCAACGGAATTCAGCCACTTGACCATAGTAAGTCGCTGAGTCCAAATTCATGGTTTCTTGCACATAGGTGCCAGGTGCATTCCAAGTGGCGCCATCTTGAGAATCAAAAGCAGAACCGCTCTTACTCCAAATGGTATCCCAGGCTGTTGAACCCGAAAGACGGGCCATCACAGCCAATCTTTCATTTGCCCATGTGCTCGCGAGGTGCGACCACTTGAACTTCACGCGGGCCAAAGCATTCAAGTTAACTGGTGCTGTAGTCATGAAGCCTGTAGAGTTGGATCCCCAAGAGCTGCCCATATTCGCCAAAGCTGCGCCCGTTCCTGAAGTGATCCACTGGGAGGTTCCGCCGGTCAAGAAGAAGCAGTTAGGGGGCCAGTTAGTAAAGTCTTCCGTGACTGGGAGCGACTGCGTGACACATGGAGTACAAATTTCCAAAGGTCCGCTCCAGAAGGAGTAGCCATTTCCTGCAGATGAACAGTTTTGACGCACATAGAAGTCATAGCATGTATTTGCCGCCAAACCACTGATAGATGCTGTAGTACCCGAAACAGAAACTGTCGTACCCGTACCTAAGGTGAAGCCCTGGGGGCCATACTGAACTTCAAACGTAGAACCCGTTGAGGTGTAAGAAAACGTAGCCGTATTTGCCGTCGCACCACCAGCCACCATGTAATAGGGCTGAGGGCAAGCGGGAGGAGGTGCTACATTGACCGTGTAGTCGTGAACTTCCCCGTAGGTGAAAGAGGTACACGCATCTGTGGCCAACATCGCCGTTCCGCTCCACTTACAACGTAAACGCATGCGGTGAGTACCCGTAGTTAAGGTTCCAGGGATGACAATCGTGTTGGAGTACAATACGCCCGCTGCAGGACCTGCCGCAGAGGAACTCCATAAATGCTCACCGGCATCGTTAAAGTCACCGTCATTGTTGGCATCCACCCATATCGCAAACCATTGGCCAGAATATCCGGTTGTAACTCCCAATTGGAGCATGGCCGTTTGCTGAACCTGCACGGTATCCGACGTGTAATTGGCAAATCCACCTGTCGAACAGCCCGTAGCCGTTTGGTTAATATTGTTCAGTTGAACATTATCCAGGTAGTCGCCAAACGTACAACCTGTGGTGTAGAGGTTGGTGGTACAATACGTTTGTGCTTGAATGCTCAATGTGGCTCCAAATAAGAGGATCCAAAGTGCGTACATTCGTTTCATGTGTGAAGGAGTTAAGGGTTGAGGCGGTAAAAATGAGGCTAAATTGGTCTAGATGGTATTCCGAACACTCACTAATTGTGATATTTCTCACATTTGTGGTCTTCGTTCAAGGCTGTGCCCTTCCCGCCGCCCCTGATGGTGGGCCTCGGGACAAAGAGCCGCCCGTCATCCTAGAAGCCAGTATTCCCAACGGTTCAGTGCAAGTTAGCGCACGCGAAGCCACTTGGAAATTTGACGAATTTGTCGTCCTGAGCTCGCCCCAACAAAATTTTACCAGCTCCCCCCCTTTGCCAGCCGGAACTACCTATGAGTTGAGGGGGAAAACGTTTAAAGCGGCTTGGCCCGATCCTCTATTGGAAAACAGCACCTATGTATTTCAATGGGGCAACACCATACGCGACCTACACGAAGGGAATGTTCTCAAGGGCGTACAATGGGTATTCTCGACGGGAAATCAACTCGACTCAGGCGAAATCCAAGGCCGGGTTGTGAATCCCTGGACGGGGGAAGGCGTAAAGGATGCAGCGGTTTGCCTCTATCCTACCCGAAACCATTGGCACGGTGACCCTGTACTAAATGACTCTTGTGTCTTCTCGCCCGCCACCTATGCTACCCGGACCAATGATAGCGGGTACTATACCTTTTCCTATTTGCGTACCGATACAGCTTATGCCATCCGTGCCTTTGCCGATGCTGACGGGAACAACAAACTCAGCCCTGGAGAATTGGCCCCCGTTGGATATTTGGAGGACACCTGGCGGCCATGGGCGAGCCCTTGGAAAGAAAGCTGGGGACCGGTTGATTACCTCCCTCCCATTTTGCTCTTAGATCAAAAAATGGTCGCTGATAGCTTGCTAGCATGGGAACCTTGGGGGGCGGATAGTTCGGGAACCCTCAAGCTTAGCTGGAAACATGGCTGTGGGCCGAGGCAAGCGGTGGATGGTGAATTGTGGGATCAAGAGAGCCTGCCCTTTATACTCCAACTCAAGGGGAAAACTGGTATTTACGCCCAGTGGACGAGCGACAAACCCTGTTCGGAGCATACGGAAGTCCTAACGGGTTTGCCTCCCGGCACCTACACCCTACAGGCCATCTACGACCGCAACGCTAACGGGATGCTCGATGCGGGAGACTACTGGACTGGACAGGCCCCTGAGACGCGCATTTTCGCCAAGGAAAAAATCGAAATCAAAGCAAATTGGGAAGTAGAAACAGTTTGGGAACTGCCAAGAAATAATCCCATTTCCTGGGAGTTTCATTGATGCCTCAGACCTATCAGGGCCTACCCTATGGTAAAAGCATCCGCATCCCCCAAGAAGGGATAGCGTTTGCGGACCGCCGCCAAGTGCACCGCTTCCCAGGTGGAAGTCACCCAGCCTGATTTGCCGCTTTGCCCTGTGGCTAGCACATCGCCCCAAGGGCCAATACTCGCAGTTCCTCCCGCGTGTTGTACCCCAAATCCATCTTCGCCAATTCGATTGACGCCCAATACATAGCACTGGTTTTCCATGGCCCGAGCGCGCAAGAGGGTGTCCCAGGCGGATTGCCTCGCTTCGGGCCAGTTCGCGGGAATGAGCATACCGTCGTATTCGGGAATTCCTGGAGTCTGACGCAACCAAACCGGAAAGCGCAGGTCATAGCACACGGCCAATAATAATCGCCAACCATCCACGGTAACTACTATGCGTTCTTCGCCCCCATCAAAATGCTCTGCCTCGCCCGCGATCCGAAACAAATGGCGCTTGTCGTAGGTATGAACTTCCCCAGAGGGTCCGGCCAAAAAGAATCGATTCCGATAGCGACCGTTTTCCTCGCGCACGAAAATGCTTCCACCCACCCACGCATGCATGGAAGCTGCCCAGCGTTTTAAGGATGCGGCAGGAGCGCCCCCATCCGAACCCGTGGCGACGGCCGACAATTCTTCAGGGCGAGTAGCAAACCCCGTCGCAAATGTCTCGGGCAAAAGATAGAGGTCTGCTTGGGGTGCTTCAGCCCAACGCGCCTCCCATTCAGCCAGGTTCGCCGCACTATCCGCCCAATGGATATCCCCTTGCCAGCCCGCAACATGGAGGTCTTTCATGGCTTGGATTCGGATTTTCTGTAGTCAGAAGCTCGCTCTTTAAGCAACCAGGTAATATGTTCGATTAACAAATCTGTTTCATCCGACGAAGTGCCATCGTAGTACCCCCGCAATCGGCCTTTGTGGTCGATGAGCACGAGGTTTTCCGTGTGGATAAAGCTGTGCTCGTCCCATCCTTGGCCCTCTTCCAAAACCGCAAAGTAGGAGGTCCGAGCAAGGCGGTTGAGTTCCAAAGGATCCCCGGTAAGGAGCCACCAGCGCTTGGAATCAACGGCGTTCACGGCAGCGTACTCCGCTAAAATTTCGGGCTTGTCAAACTCGGGCATGGCGCTGTGGGACATCAATTGAACCGCGTCATTGTCCAAATAAGCCGCTTGAACAGACCGCATATTGCGCGCCATATCCTTGCAAATGCTTGGGCAAGTGGTAAAGAAGTAGTTCACCACCCGGATTTTGCCCTCCACGTCGGCTTCGGTGCGCGTTTGGCCTGTATGGTCGACTAACGTGAATGGAGCCACCACGTGGTTCATGCCAATTCCCTCCATGGAGTCGGCCACTAAAGAAGGATTGAGGTCAGAGGGATTGAGAATGGGTAGCCGTGGATCTGGCGTTTGGATCTGTATGGCCCACGCAACGCCTGCAAAAAAAACGACTAGCAGAATGCCTATCTTCCAATATTCCCCTTTTTTAAGTGCCATGGTACTATTTTTGAGTACCATACAAAGGAACTAAACACTGTTGCATTGAAAAAATTTGCGTTTGCCCTTTTGGCTGCAGGAACCCTCTTGACGGCCTGTGACCCCGAGAAAAAGCCCGAAATTGTCAATTTGGAGGTGGTCGTGCAGCCTGTTTTTGGGTCTGGAAATGCACCAGTGACCTACAACGATGCGTCCTATCCTATGGGGACGGATACGGTGAAGTTTACGCGCAATGACTTCATCCTCTCGGAATTTGCCCTGCTAGATGCACAAGGGGTTCGCCAAGATATTCGGAATGAATATGCCTACCTAAGCTTGCCCAATCGCAACAGCTTCACCCTCCCTACCTCCATTACGCCCGGTCAATACTCGGGATTCGCATTCACCATTGGTTTAGATAGCACGATAAATCACGGCGACCCCAGTCTATGGGGGGGCACGCATCCCTTGAACCCCGCAGTGAACAACCTGCATTGGGGTTGGACAGGTGGATAC
>DLWR01000095.1 GCA_003444795.1 Cryomorphaceae bacterium | reverse complement strand
GTGGCACTTTTGACCACGGTATTCGGTTTGATCACAGCTATGATCCTCCAAGTTTTCTACAACTTGATCATCGCTATGATTGACAACATCGTCAACAAAATGGAAGACGCTTCTATCTCCTTCTTGGATATGGTAGCTGCTTATCAAGAAAAGAACAAGTAATCCTCAGCTAGATATGAAAAACGTGCGGGTAATTTCCATGGGAGCCGCCGTGCTAGCAGGATTGGCAGGTGCGATTCCCACATTGGGGATCTGGTTCTCAAGTTCAGACGGCATGGTCACCTCAGCAGTTGTATTGACTGTTGTGTTGGTTGTGGTTGCTGCCTTGTTGGCCGTAGCCAGCGCAGTGAATGGTATGTTGATTAACCCAGTTGGCTTGCGCAATGCAGGTAAAAGCATGGGAGTTTTGGCGGCCGTTTTTGTGTTGAGCTATGTCCTGGCAGACGGTTCGGACTATACGCTCTACAACAACGTAGATGAGTCAACGACCAAATGGGTGTCTACAGGCTTGAATGCCTTCTACATCTGCTTCGTGTTGGCGGTAGCTGCAGTTGTGTATTCTTCTTTTTCTCGTATTCGTAAATAATTCTCGCCTCATGGCTAGAAATAAACGTGCAATTCCGGAAATCAATGCAGGGTCAATGGCGGACATCGCCTTCCTGCTCTTGATCTTCTTCCTCGTCACTACGACGATGGATGTGGACAAGGGCTTGATGGTCAAGCTCCCGCCGTGGTCAGAAGAACCACCACCCGATAACAATGAGATCCGTCAGAAGAACATCTTCATCGTATTGGTGAACTCCAATAACCAGTTGCTGGTAGAGGAGGAATACATGGAGCTTCAAGACCTTCGTGCGGCCGCTAAGTTGTTTATTGACAACAATGGCGATGGGTCATGCGAAGATTGCCGAGGCTCACGTGATGCGACTAGCTCAGAAAACCCTTCAAAGGCTATCATCTCTTTGCAAAACGACCGTGGTACTAGCTACGATATGTTTGTCAAAGTGCGTAATGAGCTTTTAGGGGCTTATTCGGAGCTTCGCAATGAGTTGGCTGAACGCAAGTACGGCCGTCCCTATGATCTGTTAAATGAGGAAGGCCAAACGGCGATTTCTGAGGTCTATCCTCAGTTCATCTCAGAGGCCGAACCTGTAAGTGTAGGAGGATAATGGCACACATTCGCAAGAAAAAATCCAAAGAAACTCCACCCGTATCGACCGCATCTTTGCCCGATATCGTCTTCATGTTGCTTTTCTTCTTCATGGTAACCACTACAATGCGCGAGGTTACGCTTTTGGTGAAAGTGAAGAAGCCCAAGGCTACGGAGATTCAGAAGTTGGACCGCAAGGATTTGACGACATACATCTACATGGGTTCTCCCCGAAATACAGAACTCTACGGTTCTGAGCCACGCATCCAGCTCGACGATCAGTTAGGTAGTGTTGGCGACGTACAGTCTTTTGTTATCCTCAAGCGTGAGGAAATTAACGAGGCAGAGCGCCCCAAATTCACCGTCTCCATCAAGGCGGACATCGACGTGAAAATGGGCTTGATTTCTGACTTGAAGCAAGAGCTCCGCAAGGCGCAGGCTTTGAAGATCAGTTATTCAACCAACCCTGCGGGTTCACCCGAGGAACTGTATAAGACCTACTAAGCGTTTCAAACGTTTATACCTGTAAAGGCCCGGCGCGAAAGTGTCGGGCTTTTTTTAATGGTGTGTTGGCTTGTTGGCTTGCTATCAAGCCCTCTCCTCCGAAATAGGGCCAACCCGACCCCAACAGCCATCAACGTTGCGAGTAGTATCCCCCAACCGGGTAAATCCACCTCTAATTGCCCGTATTGGTCCGGGCCCGCTTGGATGGACCAATAGTAGGTCAGGCCATTGTGCAACACATGCGCCCCCATTGTCACCCATAGACGTCCAGAAAGCCAGTAAAGAACTCCAAGTAGGAGTCCGGCACCCAGTAAGAAGGGCCATTGGACAAAATTCATATGGCCCAAAGCAAAGGCTAGGGAGGCTCCGAGGATAGCGGCCAGGGGCGTGGTTCGGTCGTGGAGGAGTCGTTGCACCGCACCGCGAAACAGAATCTCCTCTGACAGGGCGGCGACCAAGACAAAGGTGCAGAAACTGAGCACCTGATCTCCCAAGGATGGAAAGAAGAGCATCTTTTCTACGGCACGATCGGAAGCTTTGGCAGCTTCAAAGTGCGGGGCCATCCAAGTCCAATCGGCTGCCAAGGTGGCCCAAAGCTCGGTGGCCCATGATAGGAAGGGTAGGGAAAGGGGTAGAATCGCCCAAGCTAGGGCGGTATCCACCCCGTTCCAAGGGCCTTTGGATAAAGCAGGGACGAGTGGTTTTTCGCGCCAACGCTGGAGGAGGTAGAGACCGGGCATGGCAAACATGAAAAGCGTGTAGAGCCCTTGACCTAGCAAAAGTGCTCGGCCGGCACTGGTTTCTGGGCGCGCAACTATATCTTCTATAGTCATGCCTGAAAACCCAAAAAACTGCAACGCTTTTGGTGCAAAAAGGCCCGCGAGTAGCGTGCCGGCAAGAATGGCTAAAAGGACGGTGAGGACTTCGCGTTGCTTCATGGAATGGGTAAGATAGGGATGCCGTAATTTTGCAGGACTAAAATCGTGTAAATGGCTCGGATTGCGGATATAGAATTAGGAGATTTTCCCCTGTTGTTGGCTCCCATGGAGGACGTCAGCGATCCGCCCTTTCGCGCGTTGTGCAAGCAGCACGGTGCCGATTTGATGTACACAGAGTTTATTTCTTCGGAGGGCTTGATTCGGGATGCGGCAAAGTCCGTCGCCAAACTGGACATCTTTGAGTACGAACGCCCCATTGGCATCCAAATTTTCGGTGCGGAAATAGAATCCATGCGTGAAGCCGCAGCCATTTGCGAGGAGGCCAACCCGGATATCATTGACATCAATTACGGCTGCCCCGTCAAGAAGGTTGCGTGCAAGGGAGCTGGTGCCGGGATCTTGCAAGACATACCCAAGATGGTCAGCATGACCGCCGAGATTGTCAAGGCAGTGAATAAGCCGGTGACGGTGAAGACACGTTTGGGCTGGGATGACGAGAGCAAGCACATTGTAGAGGTGGCGGAACGCCTTCAAGACGTCGGTATTCAGGCCATTAGCATCCACGGTCGGACGCGCAAGCAGATGTACAAAGGGGACGCGGACTGGACCTTGATTGGTGAGGTAAAGAACAACTCCCGCATGACCATTCCAGTATTTGGGAATGGCGATGTGGACAGCCCCGAAAAGGCCATTGAAATGCGTGACAAATACGGTGTTGACGGCGTTATGATTGGTCGCGCAGCCATAGGCTATCCCTGGATTTTTAACGAGATCAAACACTTCATGGCGACGGGTCGGCACTTGGAGGCACCTTCGCTGGAAGATAGGGTTCAAGCAGCGCGACGTGATTTAGAACTTG
>DLWR01000173.1 GCA_003444795.1 Cryomorphaceae bacterium | reverse complement strand
CTGGGGAGAATTGAAGTCGCAGTTCGGCGTAACTGCTTCCGCCTCCTGTTTGGCGTAAAAAAGATCCGGTCGAAGGCACTTGAACGGTGCCAAAATTGGCGACTTCCCCCGCGCGCGTACCAGTCATCAACAAGGAGCTGTCTCCGTCCATTTCTACATGGATGACCCAGTCTTGCGTGTAACTCGTGTCAAACATGATCCAATTTCCTCCCACCGTAGTGGGGTATTGGCTGTGCAATTCCACTTGACCTGAATAAGATCCCACCCATTGGGCGCGATAATCCTCCCAGCGTTCGCACGAAGCCAGGAAGAGGATGCACAAGAAGCAACCAGAAAGTTTTGACACGACGGAAAGGTAATCGAAAAAAGCATCCCAAAGTTCCCCTGCTTCTGTGCTTGAAAGGCCTATCTTTTCCATGGAGTTAGAAATGTATTCTAACCCTTCCTGCACCTAATCTGCCTATTTGGGTTTGTCGCATGTCAAAACAAAATTGGACTGGCCTCTTACTACTGTCCGTTTCGGACCTTTTTGCCCAAAGTCTACCATTCAACTTTGAATCTGCAACGGCCGGCATGGTCGGCTATGACAATGCCACTTTTACCATTGTTCCCAACCCTAGCGCTACGGGAAATTCCAGTGCTCCAGTAGCAAAAATTGTCAAAGTGACTACCGGAGATCTTTGGGCCGCATGGAATTGACCACAGCGGATTTGCCCTCAGGGCTCTATCACGCACACATCACGTCCACCACAACCGCTCAAATTCTGAAGCTGGTGAAGCTTTAAGGCTCGTACCAGTACACACTTACTCACCTTATCTTTAGTCTAACTCAACACCTTGACGATGAAACACCTTAAAACACTATGGGCCCTTGTGGCTATCGTGACCTTGGGGATTGCGGCCCAGGCGCAGTACTATTATCTGCCGAGTACGACGAACGGCAACCCCGGAGGCCTAAACACAGACAGTGAATACCCTGTGGGCGGTGGACTTTCCACCACGTGGACGTCTATTTCTAGCCCCAACGCCTCCACTCCCCAGTGGTCCAGCATCAACGCGCTCCCTTTTGCCTTCAATTTTAACGGTTCGGCCGTTACGCATTTCAAGGTGAGTACTTCCGGGGTTTTGACCTTTGACACGGCCGCGGCCACCCCTCCTCCCTATGCCAAGGCTGCGCTGCCCAATGCAAACATCCCCGATAAATCGGTGTGTGTATGGGGACTCGCTGGACCCGGTGCCAATGACATTATCGTTAAGAAGACTTTCGGCACGGCGCCCAACCGTCAGCATTGGGTCTTCTTCGCCTCCTACGACGTCTCTTCGCCTGGCACCTGCTGGACGTACTGGAGTATTGTGATGGAGGAAACAAGCAACAAGATCTATGTCGTCGACCAGCGAAATAGCTGTACCTCCGCTTCTTTCTCTATCGGTATTCAAGTGAACAGCACTACGGCCTACAGCGTAGCGGGCTCTCCAAACGTTTCGCCTTTGGCTACCACAGATGCTACCCCTGCGGACAACCATTACTACGAGTTTATCCCCGGCAGCCAGCCTGCCAACAACTTGGTAGGCAATGCGGTGACCACGGCCGATTTCTTGATTTTGGGCAATGCCCCCTATACCGTTTCGGCCGACTACTTGAACGGAGGCGCCAATGCCATCACCTCTACCAATGTGAACTACTCTATTAACGGTGGAACGCCTGTAACCGGCTCCCTAACCGGCCTAAACATCGCCAGCGGAACGAGCAGCGGTCTTTCGCATCCCACCGCTTGGAATCCCAGCACGGTAGGCACCTACGATATCACTTTCTGGACCAGCAACCCCAACGGTGCTGCCGACGACGTGCCCAACAACGACACCGTCACCAAGCAAGTGGTCGTCGTGAGCCAAATTGCGGTTCGTGCTCCGCTGATCGAGGTATTCACTTCCAGCACATGCGGTCCTTGCGCTCCTGCCAACGCCACATTTACGGCCTTGATGGGTCAGCAAACCACTGGAGATTACAACTTCATCAAGTACCAAATGTCTTGGCCCGGATCGGGTGACCCCTATTACACCCAGGAGGCGGGCACTAAGCGCACGTTCTACGGGGTGAATGCGGTCCCAAATGCCCAAATTGATGGCGGCTGGAACGGTCATGCTGGCCAGATCACGCAGTCCATTTTAAATGACTATAAATCCGTGCCTTCATTCGTAGACATCAGCGGCTTCTACTACGTGGATAGCCAAACGGTGAACATGGAATTTGACATTGATCCACTGGTGAGCACCAACAAGAACCTCACCCTCAATGTGGCCATCTTTGAGCGCTCCACGGACAACAACGTCAAGTCCAACGGGGAGACCATCTTCCACCACGTCTTCAAGAAGTTTGTGCCGGACCAAAATGGCACCACCTTGAACGGCATGACAGAAGGTCAAACCATCCACCAAACCATGAGCTACACGTTTAATGGCAGCTACACACTTCCTGCAAACGCCACCGCGCCGGTGAACCATGCGATTGCTCATACCGTGGAAGAATTTAGCGACTTGAGTGTCATGGTCTGGATCCAGGACAATTCCACCAAGGAAATCTACCAGTCCTTTGAGTTGACGCAGAGCGCTGTTGGTTTGGACGAGGGCTTTATGCCAAAAGTGGGCCTCTACCCCAACCCCGCCAATTCATGGATCACCATGGATTTCCGCGGCGTGAAGGAGTCACAGGCCGATTACCGCATCATCAATGCGCTGGGCCAACCGGTTACCGCTGGCAGCTTTGATTTGAGCGATTCTCGCACTCCCGGAGTAGATGTCGCCTCCTTTGCTCCTGGTCTCTACTTTGTGGTCTGGAACACAGAAAGCTACCGTGGTTCTGAATCCTTCCAGGTAGCGCACTAAATAGACTGCGCGCTAAAAAAGAAACCCCGCCAGAGATGGCGGGGTTTTTTATGGTGGGTGTTTTCACCGCAAGCGTTTTCGCATTAAAATGTCCGTTTGCGCATCGCTGCCTAACTGAAAAACGTGGCTTCCAAACGCTGCAAAGCCTCCCAACTGGTAGAAGGAAATGGCCGCAACATTGTGCTCCCAGACTCCCAGCCAAATCCACGCTAAGCCTTCTGAGCGCGCTAAATCCTCTGCGTACACCATGAGCGCCTTCCCAAGGCCCTTGCCTTTATGCGCCTTTAAAACGTACAAACGTTCCACTTCCAGGCCTTCAAAGCTCACTTGTTCCGTTTGAGTTTGGGCTTGATTCACCTTCAAATACGCTACTGCCTGACCGTCGACGTAATGGCCATAAAATGCAGCTGAGGATTCGGTTAACTCCTCCTGCAATTTTTCTATGGAGAGATGGGAGTCCAGATACGCAGCCATATCCTCTTCGGTATTTTGAGCGGCAAACGTTTCCACAAAAGTGGTTCTTGAGAGTTCGCACAATGCGTCAACCTCGTTCATGGGCCAAGGGTGAATACCGTTTTTCATGGGTCCAAAACTATTTGCGTCCATACCATTTCCGAATACCCCTGTAGCCCAAATCTCCAGATTTGAATAAGGTGGTTTCCTGGCCCTCTAGCGTAAAAGCCACAAGCATCGCCAGCCCTAAAATGCATGAACGCGGCCTCACGAACATAAGACTTTCACACCTGCCACTTCTTGGCGATAGGCGATCATCTGAATAAGAAGCGCTTCCGGCCAGACCCCCGTGAGCGGCAACTGTACGGCCCCTTTGCTAAACGTCAGTCCAGAAGCCTTCAGCTCCTCCTCAAAGCGAACGATGGGCGCCGCCGTGGGGTAAAATCCCACATGGTTTTTAAACGCCTCGTAATAGACCAACACTTTAGTCTCTTTAAACGCCGGCATCCCATACGAAATGACCTCTTCTGCGTTTGGGCATTGTGTTCGAATAAAGGCCCGCCATTCGAAGCATCGCTTCTTGGTGAAGGGGCGATTTGGTGGAAATATGGGCGTCGACAGGGTGCATAGGGCTTCCTTCTAAGGTAGTACTGCCCGAATCTACTTCGTCGTCCTCGCCGCTTGCACCACGCGCTCTCCCATCATAGCGCCTATCAAGGCGATGGTAAAGGTGCCTTCAGCAAACAGCCGAACCAACAACGCAAATCCAATGATCCCAAGGATTTCAAGGGCAGACCTTTTCAGTCCCCACAAGTAGATAGCGCCAAACAGAATTTTTAAGCCCGAATACAGCACATTCAAGGACACATTCGTTTCTAGCAAGTTGTGCACCCCCGCCTCGTGGCTCTGTTCCCCCACTACGACCGATAGCAGCATACTGACCATCAAATAGCCCAGGGTCCAAACCCAAAAAGCGCGCACACTTACTTCTTCCCGAGCCATCGATCTATTCGGGGTTTGAGCAACCACAATACAATCACGCTGCCGTAAATCCACACGCCAAATACGTACTTCAAGAAAAAGAAATACCCGTCCCCACCGTGGTCACGCAGGGCTATCAAGCTTCCAATGCGGATCACATTGAAAAACTGCACGACGATCAAGCCGACCGCCATTTGGAGTAAAGATCGCCAGTTCCAGCCCCCAATGCCAATGACATAGGCGGCATATACGATGGCGAGCTTCAGGCCATTGCAGCCTTCAAGAATGTTGACCATTCGACCCGGGCGGCCCACATAGCATCCGTCGAGGAAACACGACCACTCGCAGTCTGCTACGCCCATGGCGCGCGCCAGCTCATGGCTGCCACGACTTACCCAATAGGTCACCATGTCTAGGTCTCCTTCCTTCTCCACGTACATCAAGTAGACTGCATAGATGGCGCTCAACCCAAAAAAGGTGATTAGAAACCTTCCGATGAAAAACAAAAATGGGCGGTTGTTGGCCGCCCATTGGAGTAGTGCGTTCATGCCTTCTTTTTCTTTTGGTACTGACGGTAGCCTGCGGCTCCTCCCGCTAATAGTAGGGCGGTAAGGCCGCCGTCGAGAGGTACGGAGGGGTTGCCAACATCTTGAGGTATGTAGATTGCTTTGGGATCTAGTTGTGGCTCAAACATACCATCAAATGTCTTTGAAAAATCTTCCCCGCCAGAGACAAGGAGATCAACCTTTTTTTGGCCATATACTACAATATTGCAGCTAAAAAGTAATAGGAAATAAAACTTTTTCATAGAACCACAATTTTTTGCCACAAGCCATTTGACGTTTTAACCACATACAAGCCTTTTGGCCAATATTTAGCCCCGTCAATCGTTGCTTCATTCATATGGGATTCTTTTTGGATGACTACTATTGAATTCCCAAAGGCATCTATTACCTCAATACTTGAGCTCTCTAAACAGTTTGAAATTCTCAAAGCACCATTCTGATCGATAAAACATTCCAAATTGTTAACATTAAAGACCTCCTCTACGCCAATACTTGTCTTTGAAAGTATCCACTTGAACCGGTTTAAGTTCGTTGCGGTGTCACTCTTGAAAGAGTACTCTGTTTTTGCCAAGTCTATTACCTTTTGTTCCTTAGAGTCTACCAAGTAACTATTGAGGTTTGTCGGGAAATCCCCATGATTTTTGATAGTATAAATTTCATTTTGCAAACCACTTGTAAAGGCCAGTGGCAGCTCTCGGTATAATACCGGTTCATCAACTTGTCTAATCCGATAAAAGTTAGAATCCTCGTGGACATACAATATTCCCTCCCCTAATCCGCTTGAAACAGCGTTGTAATTCAGTGAATTCTTGCTCGAGAGGGATTCGGGTATTGGAGAAGCATATACGGTATATTCAAGTCCAGCAGGGCCTACAGTTACAAGTCCAATACTCTCTGCAGTTTTATTAGAGATGCCTGTATGGCTACTCGCGCTCATGGCCTTTCGTCCAATTGGATATGCTGCAGCGCCAGGGTTTGTTGTATTAACAAAAAATGCCGTAAACGGAGAGATATACAGGGCTTTTGAATCTCCAGTTTGTCCATTGTGTATGTAATAATTATTCAGAGTTGAACTTCCTATTGAGCTAGTTTTATCATAAGGATCCCACACATAAACGGACATGCTCACATTAGGAATTTGGCTTAGGTCGTAGTAATTAGTCTTTAAGGAAGAAACGTCTATGAAGCTCAATCCATGATTGCCATACAAATTCCACCCATTGTAGTTTGTGCCATACCAAGGTGCACCATA